>JAGZJH010000053.1 GCA_018365815.1 Erysipelotrichaceae bacterium | reverse complement strand
AATAGCCTTTTTTAGCACATCAAGAGCATCCTGTGTATCTTTAAGCTCTTTACGTAAACGTGCAATTTCTTTAGCTTCGTCGTTAGAGAAGTTCCCAGAACCTCTAGAAACAATAGTCCTATTATTTTTAGCTGAATCCTTCATCCATTTATGAATAATGCTGTCAGCAACACCAAAACGCTTAGCAATAGAAACTTTAGATTCATCAGGATGATCAATAACATATTGAACAACTCCCTGTTTAAATTCCTCATCTTTCTTATGTTAATAATTTATGACATTATACCATAAGATGCTTTAATTCTTACATTTAACCAGTACGGTTTTTATTCTAGCATCATTAACCTCCTTTCTACATTATCCAAATCATAATATGGATAATGTACTTGACCATTTCATTTCCTAAATGGTCTATGACAATATTTGTCCAAAACACCCCTTGTCAAGCCAATAGCTTTCGGGAAGTTGTTAAGCTGTGAGTAGCTAGTTCACATCATAGGAATTTCACCTCTGCCGGGTTCTCCGCCAGCTCCGTAGAGAAGTATCATTATCATTCCAACTGTCATCGCTATATTAGTTGCTATCTAATATTTATAATATGGAATTCTCGCTCCCTTTATTTTTTAAAATTCATTGCGTACCTATTACGTTAGCTAAAATCATTGGAAATAAAGTCTTAACAACTTGCATATTTAATTTTCAAGGATCAAGTAAAAACAGCATTTTCTTTCTACTGCCTTCACTTATATGGACAAGCACCCTGAAATTGCACACCCAAAATGGACAGAAAATAAATATTTTTCTTTAAAATTAAAAAAACTGTCTTAATCTCCTACCTTATTAGGTACTAAGACAGTAATTTAAATAACCAATTTTATCATATATGAAAGATCAAATACTCATATCCTCATAACACTATTTGTTGAAGACCTTAGTTTAGACTGATATAATAAATTATAATTGACCAAGTTCTTTAGATCGGGGAATGCTTCTTGTCCGAAGGGCAAAAAGATGAAAGGATGGATGATTGAAAGAATGAATATTGCAACACTTAATTTGAATGGAGAAACATTTTTTTCGATAAATCGTAGACCAAGACTACCGGAAAGTATATATAATATAAAAAGTATAAAAGAAAATTTATCTTATTTAACGCAAGAAGGGTTAAAAAATCTACTTGCAAAAGAAGATTTGGATATAGATATATTAGCTGTCCAAGAATTTGTGAATTCAAAAAAAGAAAGAGCTGAAATTGAAAGAATCATAGAAAATGCAGGATATAAATTAATGGTACCTGAATTGAATGGGAATATACATTTTGTCACAGGTTTTATAGTTAGAAAAAAATACATAGATAAGTGTACAGTTGAAAATGGTCCTTTGGAAAAAGAATTACCCAATAATAGAAAAGCTTTTTTGAAATTTAAGGATGACAACATTAATTTCTCTATTTTTAATGTACATGTTAATAATCATACTATTACTATACCTGATGAAATTACTATTTTATTAGGAGACATGAATGCTTGTAAATCAAATCAAACCAACAATCAAAAGGGAATCAATGAAAAATTTATTAATGCTATTGAACATAACTATTATGCGATAGGACAAGAAGGAGAGTATTATACATGGACATCAAATGGTATAGAAAAACAATTAGATCACATCTATTTATCAAAGAAGTATAGTACAAATAATTTAAATGAACTAAGTGTAGATGATAATGTAAATTTTTATTATAAGCCTCAAGAAGGATTTACAGATCATAGTATGCTAATTTGGAATTTTGAAGAACTCCAAGAAAAGTAAAAATTCCAGTTTGATAAATTTCACTATTGTATATCATTTAATTAAACATCATACAAAATCGTGTGATGTTTTTTTATTAATATGAAAAAAAGACTTCTACAATCACTTGTAAAAGTCTCTAAATTTCTGTTAACCACCAAACTAAGTGGTACTATTTAACTTGTTGCAAAACTTTAATTTTAAGAATTTGTTGCAAAACCATTTAGCAAAAAAATCAAGGTGTCAAAAGCGCCCTATTTATCAGCGTTTTTTAACATATCCAAACCGTTTTCCGCTACTCCCACTCCTTATTTATATTATCATTTCTGATATTTATTATCTAGAACATAGCTTTTTGGTTTGTTTCATCCATATTTTCTACATTATATTTTGTTTATCATATTTTTTGTTGCAGAAATTGTTGCAAATGTTAATTTGAGATAGTTCCATTTGGTTTATTGCTCACAAATTCAAATTTAACACTTTCTTTTATAAAACAATTATTACTATATTAACCAGTCAGTTATATAATATTTCTTTTTTTAATTTTTCAATATTATTATAAACATACATTCAAATTTCTTGTTCTCCATTTAAATATCCAGAAATAGAATATAATATAATCTCAATATCATTTAATGATAAATCAAGAATATCTGATATTCTTCTAGTTTTAAGCGAAAATTTTATTAATTCACAACCTAAGTAATACCTTATATCTGATACCCCAAGATAACTACACTAGTCGCCATAAAACTTTTGATGACTTTCATTATTTTCAATTACCCTAATATACTCATAAAATAACATAGTTCTATTTTTATTACACCAGTTTAGCCAACCATCTATATCTTGATGATAAAAATTTTCATCATCGTAAAGCAACTGCTCAAAATACATAGCAACTCCCTCGCTATAAAGCTGCCATATGGCTCTATCTTTCATAGTATTTAACAAAGGAAAACTAGTGCTTCTATTTTGTTTATGTCATACATGTCCTAACTCATGATAAATTAAACCTTTCATTTCATTTTCATTATACCAATTTAACTCAATGATTTTTTCCATACCAAGGAGAATATGAGGTATATTAGCAAGTGAAACTGCCCATCCAGCTCCATTGCATAATCCAAGATAAAGAACAATAACAACATTTATCGATGCATCTTCTAATTTTTGTTTAATCTTTTCTTCGACATTTGATACAACATTTAAAAAAGATTCATGCATAATAATCATTTCCTCTTTTTTTAGATAAACATTGTTTAAAACGGGTAATATATCTGTTTTAAAATTGTATTTGCTTACATCATATTCAATTTCTTCTCTAGCATATGGCAAATAATTATCAATATATTCGTTCCATTTTTCTTTAGAAAAACTGCATCTATAAAACATCTATTACAATCACGAAAAGTGTCAATAATGTGTATACTCATAAATCCTCCAAACAGCTCATCAGCATAAACTGTTATATATTTAATTAAGTTCTTTTTAACAAAAATATATGCATCAGTTTTATTAATTGATTCCTAAAGATTCACATAGACCATATACTTTATTATATTTTGTATTCAAAATTATACACCTCAAATAAATTAGATCATAATTATATTTTGAGTTTTATAATACATTCAAATTCTTGATGCTATCTATCAGAATATTATGTTATTTATTTGTTATCAACATTCTTAGTCAGTAATCATGTAGCTAGATATAACATTAAATAAACTTTCGTCATTTGTTCTTTGAAAAATTACCGTAAAAGCATATATTTTTATTAGTAACTATTGGCGCATGATATTACGTAGTAATATTTACATTCCGCAATTAAACGATACTTACACCCATTTTATTGTTAAAAAATTTCAGCAAATATAACTAAATATTATTTGGTTGGCATTTTTTATTCATTAAATTTAACGATTAAACAACTATAAGTTGTTTAACATCTTCTTAGCTTCTTTTAAATCGATACTCGCTTTGTGGCCATGTTTCTCTAGAAGATACAACAAGTTAGATCCGTTCATCAATGTTAGAGGTTTATCCTTTGCGAATTCGTATGCATCATTACCGTAATTAGAGGTTGTAACCAATATTCCTTTTATAGCACCTTCATTCATTACAGTTCCATAGAGATCTCTTACAGCAGAAACACCTACAACATTTGTGTATCTTTTAGCTTGAATTACAATTTTGCCTCCTCGAATTGGATCTGGATCAAACGCAATCGCATCGACTCCACCATCTCTGCTAGCTTGGGTTATTTTAACTTCTCCGCCATTAATGTTGAATTCTTCTTCAAAAACTTCTCTAATTAAGTTTTCAAAATCCTTCCAGTCCATCGCTGCTAAGTTCACCGAAAAATCTAAATTGCCAATTATATCATAACCTTCAATAAATCTACTATCATTCTTATTCATGTTAACGATTGGAGCAATTGGTGTTGTTTTTGATAAATAGGCAGCAGATACACCTCTGCAGCTCCTGAACCATTCTTTAGAGTCTACCAATTCTACATTTATATTGCTGAAGTCTTCCTTGGATATTTTTATAGATAAAATATATGGAGATATTTGTTTTCCTGTGGCCCTATCAATGGTATTTATTTTTCCATTCAATACAATAAACTCTAAATGTTTATTGCTGCTTTCAAAAATAGTTTTTACAAGTAAAAGTACAATATCATAAATCGCCTTATCATATATTTTCTTTATAAATGATTCAGTATGGTATGTTTCTTTAAATTCTCCTGTGCTCTTAACGTATGTTACTTTCTTCAATTTTGGGAAATTACTAATCTCCGGAAGAACAGCATCTAAAATTAGCATCTTTGTTTGCTCTATATACTCGCACTCGTAGTCATAATCATATTCAATCGGGAGTTTTAATCTATACAGATTCTCAAGATAATATTGTTCACTTGCCACTTTGTTTCCACTGTCATATTCAGCAAACATTTTGTCTACATTTGTGTTATAAAATTCTTTTTGCTCATCGAATATTTCTTTAGCTTTTTGCCACTCTATTAATTTTAAATCGTATAATAACTTATGTTCCAAATTCTTAACCTTACGATTTTCTTCTTCTTTTTCCCATTTGTCGTGGTCTCGATTATATTTTTCATCCATTTGCAAAACAAACATTCTTTTCTTATTTTTTGAGATAATAGCTAGAAATGGCATTCCAGAATTATAAATTGCATCAGATCTTAATGGTTCTCTTTTTTTTGCTTCTATTTTTGGTCCTCTTGGTTTTTCTTGGGAAAATGCATCTAAGTTATACAAATCTATAGGCAAAACTTTTTTATTCTTGATGCTCAAAATATTATCTATTTTATATATATTTGTTTCCGCTTCCATTGTCATTTTATTCGCTTTTTCGATAGCGTTCTTTACATCCCTCTTTCTATCTTCCTTTTCTTTTCTCTTATCCTCAATTTCGCATTTTCTGGCCCATTGTTCATCCCATTGAGCTTGTATTGCGGCCATTTTCGCTTTCACTTCATAAGTACTATTACCTTTAACAACCCTATATTTATTTAATCCATGATGCCATATCTCTTGACTATAATGGTATTTATATCTAGCCATATTACCCCCCCTTTACTATTTATTTAGCAATTAATCATGTAAACCTATACATCCATTTTTAACATCAGATAGTAAATCTGCTACCTTGCTTGATATATTATCAATCATTTCTCTTTACATTTAATCATTCCTCCATCTAAATATTTTACTAGATTTTTGTAACTAATTTCTTTATTTATATTTTACTTTTTCCCTTGGCTCAGCTACCCTTCTATCTATAGTAGGTAAAGAAAGATTTAATCTTTTACAAACATATTTCTTTTGTATCTCTCCTGCTATCCAACGATTATAAAGATTTAAGAACTCAGCTCCATTATATGACTTACGATTTCTTCCTTTATATTTACCATCGTCCTTAACTATTGCAATTCCTTTAGCTTGACGCTCCCTAATTGTTTCTCTTTCAAATTCTACTAGCAGGCAAGATACTAGATACCAATTTGCCAGCAGGAGATGTAGTATTGATATCTTTTTTTAAAGATCTAAACCGAATTTCTTTGTTATCTAATTGTTCTATTTAGTGCAAAAGATCTTTAGCAATTTTCCAGAACGAGATATTGATTCTACGGTCACTGAATCTCCTCCTCTTACATATTCCATCATTTTAATAAGTTTCAGTCTATTTTAATATTCTTGCCAGATATCCTCTCAATATAATACTTATCTATATTTAGGTCTTTAAACATCTCTTCTTGTCTTGTGATATTCTGTTCTGATGTAGAAACTCTGATATAAGAGATATTAACTATTTGTTATTCCTTCCTAATTTAACACATTTTAAATATCAATAAAGTAAAATTAATGAGTAAGAAAAATAGACCAAAAAGGTGGATTTCGCGGAATAGCCATTGCTTTCCGTGTTTCTTCTGAAGAATGGGATATCATAGATAAAAAGTTGCTATAGCTGGCCCCACTAAGCAAGATCGCATACTCAGTAATGTACTTGATAAGAAAATTGATGTTTATGGTAATCCATATGTATCTAGAAACTTAAAAGACAAGTTGATTAAGTTTTAATCAATGCATGGATCAACGATATCTGAAGAAAATGAAGAAATAATGTCTTGGACGTTGAAGATGATTATCGCAGTGAAATTGAAATATAAGAGTTATATCAAACCTTGATGTTTTAACGGATCTAAAATATTAATATAAGCCTCATCTTAAAAGGTTTATTGCAATTTTAGATAGTCGTTTAAAGGCTTAAAAAGTACCTAAACATCAAAGCAACTTAAAAATAGTTACATACTAGCCACTTGATACCATTCTTTTGCCTTTCTGTGTAAAATAACGCATATTTCGGACGAAATATGCGTTATTTTACACAGAAAGGCAAGTCAAAAATGATCAAAAAGTCTCTGGCTTCCCAAAATGTGTTGTCAAAATGTTATCAAAATGTTGTCAAAATCAAAATAACATCAAACAATCCCTTAAATAAAGGACTTTTTTAGGGTTTGTACTATTCCCACTCGACAATCACTAATGAATTTTGTTTAGAGATTATTTGTTGCCTTGTTCGCTTTTCTTTCAATTATTTGATTTATCCATATTATCCTGCCTATATGGGCTAATGTTATCATTTTGTTATCGGTATTGATAACACTCGCTCCGTAACTGTGGATAATAGCAATATGTTCCGATTCAAATTATAAGCGAGTTTGCTTAGGAAAGCAACACCATATTGCAAAATACAATAAACAAATATTTTTTCCACTATCCCAACAAACTGGAAGTTATCTATTTCTTCCAGTTTTTCCATTCATTATACAATATATCCTTTAGGACTAACATTGTATCAAGTTCAGAATAACCATATTCTTGTTTTAATTCATCAAACATTGTGCTAATTCTAACGGCATAATTCGGTACATTTACATCGGCTTGATATTTGAGAAGTATTGGATATTTCTTTCCCCATGCAGTTGTCCAATTTACTTTTTCATTTAGTTTATCGTCGCTTTTTTCAATCATTTCTTCAACTTCTTGTAAATCAACATCAAATTCAATCAGTTCATCTAAAGAAATTTTATAGAGTTTCGCCATTTTCTTTGATTGGTAAACATCTGGAACTGTTTCGTTGGTTTCCCATTTTGATATTGTTTGTCTGCTTACGCCGATTTTTTCAGCAACCACCTCTTGTGATAATCCGCTTTTCTTTCTTGCGTGAAATAAACTATTTCCCAAATTCATTGTGTTATCCTCCTTGTTCTTCGGTAATTAAATTATAGAAAATATTAAAGAAGAACTCCACCAACTTTTACAACCAATGTCGCACGAGAAATTAACAAATTTCGATTGTTTTAATTCTTCTCAGTTCCACCTTCTTGCCCTTCGGACAAGAAGTATCCCCAGGCGATAGAAAAACTCTTCTGTCTCTGCTCCGCTGGCAAATATTTCATCACAATACTTCGTAAGCACTTCCTCTTGTTCCGGAGACAGTATTTTCAAAAACTTCTGGTATTCCTTCTCGATATTTTCATCAAATGGCTGTTTATCTATATCGTGCCTATAGAAAACGCTTTATACAAAATGTTTCACAGTAAAAATATAAAAAAAGTATTGACAAGTCAAAATGAACAGTGTATATTTTCAATGTGAACAGTGTTCATTTAGTAAAGCAAATAAATTCCATACATTGAAGAGGAGTGAATTCATGAACCATCTTGCAACTTCAAAAGAAGACATATTAGCTGCAAGCAGAGCGCTAATTAAAGAAAACGGATGGACTGCTGTAAGCATACGTGCTGTTGCATCCCGATGTTCTGTTTCGGCTGGGACAATCTACAATTACTATGAAGCCAAGTCCGATTTGCTTGGGGATACAATTGAGAGTATTTGGCGTGAAATCTTTTTTCAGCCTGAAGATGAGCAAGTTTTTAAAGATGCTGCTGCCTGTATCTCATGGATTTATAAAAGGCTGGAATATGGAAATGAGCAGTTTCCGGGCTTCTTTTCTCTGCATTCGTTTGGATTTATGAAAGATGAAAAAACAGATGGAAAGAAGAAAATGTTGCAGACATGGGGGCATATTCTTAATGGATTGTGTGATATATTAAAGAATGATCCTAAGATTCGTTCAGATGTATTTGATCAACAATTCACGGAAAAACAGTTCGCAGATATATTATTTTCTTTAATATTAGCATCAATGATTCGTCAAGATTATAATCCATCTTCGATATTGATGTTGATTAATAAAACATTATATTAAAATTCTCCCACATTTATGAGTGTGGGGAAATTTTTCAGGCAAAATGAACAATGTTCACTTATGTATTTAAAGATGTACTTGGTTGTAATTATGTGAAAGCTGCTTTAACAGTAAAACATAGTTCAATATAAAATTTCAGAACAGGAAAGGATGTTTATTATGCAGGCAATTGTAGAAACTTTATTTGATACCGTATACTTGTTTTCGGTAATCACAATCGGAATTTTAATGATCCGCAAAAGCAAAGGGAACCGGCAGTTTA
>JAGZJH010000052.1 GCA_018365815.1 Erysipelotrichaceae bacterium | reverse complement strand
AAGGAAGAATATAACAAAATGGCACATGCATCTAATCCTTATGGGGATGGTACTGCTTCAAAAAAAATATGCGAATACCTATTGGAATCATTCTAAAACTTTTGATTGGAGGTCAATTAATATGGAGGATTTAAAAGTTTGTATAATTGGAATATATTTTGGACAGTTCCCTAATTATTTTGATTTATGGCTTAAAAGTGCATCGTATAATTATTCAATAGATTTTTTGATTTTTACTGATCAGATAGTCGTTTCTAAGTACAAAAATATAAAATTCATAAATATGAATATAAATGAATTAAGAAGTTTATCAGAAGAAAAATTAAAAATGAAAGTTAAATTATATAGACCATATAAATGTTGTGATTTGCGTCCAGCTTTTGGTATTATTTTTTCAGATTATATTGCTAAATATGACTATTGGGGATATTGTGATTTTGATTTGATATGGGGAGATATCAAATCATTTATTTCAAAATATAATATGCAAAATTATGATCGATTTTTACCAAATGGACATTTAGGATTTTACAAAAATACTATTGCAAATAATGAAAGATTTAAAATAAAGCCATCTAATCATGACGATTTTCATATCGTGTTCTCATCAGAAGAAAATTATGCTTTTGATGAACACGGATCCAAAGAGATATATCTTGAAAATAATTTTAGTTTTTTTATTAAAAGAATATTTGCAGATATATCAATTATTTATAAAAGATATAGGCTTGCATTGAATGATGTTAATTATAATGAACAAATTTTTTATTGGCAAGATGGAAAGGTATACCGAGATTTTAAAGATGAAAATTTAAATATTAGTAGAGAAGAGTTTATATATATACATTTTAAAGAAAGAGGTTTTTTAAATGTAAATGAAGAATGTTTAAATGCTTCTAAATTTTATATTTCGTATAACGGTTTTTTTCCTGAAAATAACAATACTTTTGAAAAAAATTTAGATTCATTTAATAAATATCCTGGAGCTTTATTTGAAACTAGTGAATTTATAAAATACAAAATTGAAAATAGAATAAAAAAAATATTCAAAATATTAAAAGGAAAATTTGGAATTGTTGAAAAAATTCGATAAATATTAATTTAAAATATTGAATGTATAAGTGAATATATTAAATAAGCCTTCTGGTAATATGTCAAGAGAAAATTTGAAATAAATCAGAGGGAATGACAAGGAGATGATACAAAAAGGGTACACTAAAAAGACGTTCGGATTGTATAAACGTTTTCAATGATTATTCGGTTGTTTGTAATACTTCACCAGTGGCGGAGTAAAGCTGTTCTCTGCGTAGCATTGCATAAATCAGCTTGACGAATTTCCTAGATGTTAAAACGAGTGCTCTTTTATGTTTATGAGTTAATGCTTGATTATACTTGCGTGTATAAAACTCATGATAATATGGATCCTTGTCTTTGAATTTGTTCGCTGCCTGAGTGATATAGAAACGTAAGTATGCGTTACCTGTCATCATCAGTTTATTGTCTTCAGATACCAGTTTTCCACTAGAGTGGTCATCCCAAACAAGTCCGATATATTTAGCCAGCTTATTCTGATTCGGAAAACAGTCAATGCTTCCTATCTCAGCAATAATGCCGGCAGCAAATACTGGACCAATTCCAGGAATAGACAATAGGACTGTGTAAGCATTAGAATGCAGACCTTTTGCAAAGTTCTCAATCTGCTTGTCAAGATCCTTGATTTCTCTTTCCAGCATCTTGATCATACGCAGACTTGATGCAATCGAGATGTTGATGGCATCATAAGAAACTTTGTCCAGGCGATATGAATTCATAGCACACTGACGCAATAAAGCAGCGACTTTCTCAGGATCAGTGAAACGGCGTTTGCCTTTCATATCAATATATTCGACAAGATCTTCAACAGGCATAGAAATGATGTCATCGATAGAAGCAAAGTCCGTAAGAATAGTTGTTGAAGTGGCTCCAAAGAGGTCAGAAAAAGGATTTTCATTATCCGTTTTATTTTGTTTTTTACGAAGCTGAGAGAACTTGAGATAAATGTTATTCAATACGTAATTCTTCTCTCTTGTAAGCTGTAAAGCAAGATGATAACGGTGTCTAGTGACTCTCTGAAGAGCGATGTAGGTAGCACCACGCCATTGGTCCAGGTTCTTGGTTCTGCCAACTCTGACAAAATCGCAGAGACTATAGGCATCAAGAGGATCGTTTTTAGGCATGCCGAGAAAAGAATCTTTATATTTCTTGGCAATCTTAGCGTTGAGGCAATAAACCTCAACATGGAATAACTGAAGTTCTTCAGCATTTGAAAGTGAATTGGCGATATGAAAAAAATAAAGAGAAGTAGCTTCCATCGCAAAGGTCACAGCATTAAAGCCATGAAGTTCCATGATCTGAGAGATTTCCTTTATCAGCTGTCTGGTTCCTTCAAGGGAATTCTCGAAAGACTTATTGAAGAATCTGTGCTGATCAAAATTCATGGCACAGACTTGGTTGGCATCGAGACTAACATCTATACCGACACATAGTGTAGAAGTTATGTTCATGATATCAACCTCCTTTCTGTCAAATGTTCAAGAAATAAAGCAACGTATTATCCCTATATCATTCATTATGATCAACCTCGCTATGAGCACTTAAGGTTATCACCTAAAAAACGTGTGCTACGATGATAAAACTTTGTGCAGCTTCTGAGTTAGAAATACAACATGAATGAATGGGCTCCAGGCTTTATGAGCACTAAACTGATACGCAAGAATCAGGATGTGCAAGGAGAAACAGGAGTAGACCATTGGATTATTCCTTGCGTATAAGGATACCATATTGAGATAATAACGTTAATATTTTCATAGATGATTTTATCTATGTTTATAAAGGCGAAAATCCTTTACAAAAACTATTATACGAGGAGGTGAATTATGAAAAAAAAGAAATTAGTTTTAAATATTACTATTTCTATTATTAGCCAAATCATTACTTTGGCTTTAGGATTATTGCTTCCAAGAATTATCTTAACTGTTTGGGGATCGGAATATAATGGTTTATTAAACTCGGTAACAACTATAATGAGATATTTGACTATACTAGAGGCGGGGATTAGTGCCTCTACGTTGCAGTCATTATACAAATATGTAAGTACTAACGATAGAAATAAAATTTCTATAGTAGTAAAATCGTCACAAAATTATTATCATAAAATTTCTGTTATTTACTTTTTGCTAATTCTTGCAATATCCTTTGTTTACCCCCTATTTCTTTCAACAAGTATAAACTATTGGGAAATTGTGCTGATTATAGCACTTCAAGGGGCTACAGGAATAATAAATTTTTCTTTCAGAGCAGCTTATCAACAATTATTAAATGCTGAAGGCAAATATTATATTATTTCTATCATATCATTATTTACTACTGTTTTTACATATATTGGAAAAATTATTTCTGTTATTTTTTTAAAAAACATTTTTATTATGCAATTAGTTGGACTAGTCGTAATGGCTATACAGATTATTGTCTATTACATATATTTCAAATACAAATATAAATGGATTGATAAAAATGCTAAAGTTGATATGTGCTTACTTGAAAATAGAAAGTATTATATAATTCAACAAATATGTGGTCTTATATTTAATAGTACTGATACTCTAGTACTTTCAATTTCATCAGGACTAAAAGTTGCAAGTGTTTACACAGTTTATAATCTAGTTTATAGCGCTTTATCAATGATTATTGCTATGTTAAGAAATAGTATGAATTTTCTTATTGGCCAAGCATTTCATAAAAATTTGGAAAGTTTTCATAATGTTTACAGATTGTATTCTTCATTTCAAGTCTCTCTTGGTTGCATATTGAGTTCTACCAGTTTATTACTTATTAACGGTTTTATAGGCTTGTATACTGAAGGCGTTAATGATATTAACTATATAAATTATGTGGCAGCAATTTTATTTTCACTAAATATAATATTGGATTGCACACGTGGTGCATGCTTAGCTGGAGCAAATATTGCGAATTGTGCTAATGAAACTAAAAGTAAATACATTATAGAGGCTTTTTTAAATTTGGCAATTTCATTATTATTGGTTAATCGCTTTGGAATTTGTGGTGTATTGTTAGGTACTGTTATATCGGGAATTTGGAGATCAATTGATAGCATTTTATATTTCAATAAAAGGGTATTAAAAATGATGCCATATAAAGAATTCTGCTATATCTTAATTAATATCACAGTATATTTTATATTCGTTTTTATAGGAAATCGTATTCAAATTAATATTACAAATTATTCGTCATTTTTTATTGCAGGTGCTTTTTGTACAATACCAACTACATTAATTTTTTCAACTATATATTTTGTATTTAATTACAGTCTTTTAAAAAGATATATTAAATTTAAACGTAAATAATTTACATTAGGAAAGGAGTAAAAAATGTTATCAATAAAAATGAAACAAAGTTATGATTCACCTACTATTATTATGTTCCTAATGTTGTTATATTTGATTAGCACATTAATACAGGGAGTTTTGCCTATATCTATTAATAGGATATTGTTATTTTTAATTATTATATTAATAATTATCGATTTTCTTTCATCCTCGACAAAGACGAGGATGATTGTAGTGTTATACTCATTATTTGTTTTTCTTTATATGTTGTTAATTTCGACAGAATTAGGAACAAGTTTAAGAGATATGATCTATTTTTTATCGACAATAATGATACTGCTATTTTTCTCTGAAAAACGGAATTTTAAGTGTTTTAAATTCGCTTTAATTAGATATGAATACATTATTACCAAAATTCTATATCTATTGTTGTTTTTGACAATTCTATCACTTTTTCTTAATAGTTCTTATATTATTAACTGGAGCGATAGTTACTATGTTGGGTTTGTCGGTATGCCGCATACTGCTGCTAGTAGTTTATGTTTATTGATGGCGTTTTTCCTTTTGATTTTTAACGATAAGAGTTTTAAGTTTTATAGACTATGTATTTTAGTTTGTTTAATAGGTATAATATTTAAAACTGGTGCAAGAACATTTATTGTACCAGCTTTATTAATCTGTTTTTTATATATAAAGGACGTTTTGAAAAATAAATGGATTAAAATGTTTGTATACGTTTTTGTTGCAAGTCTAATTACATATATTTTTATAAACTCAAATATGATGGATAAATTTTTATGGAGCGCAGATTCGGCTAATCAATATACAAGTAATGCTTTAAGTTCTATGACTGGTGGAAGATCAAGTTTTTGGAAAATTGATCTGCATGTGTTTTTTAATCAAAATCCAATTTTTCAAATAATTGGTAGAGGATTTGATTTTCCTTACTTGACGAATTTAAAGTATTATAATATGCATATTTGGGCTCATAATGATATCATTGATATCCTATTGAGTTTAGGGTATCTTGGATGTTTTGCATATATTTTTATTTGGAATATTTTTTTAAAAAATATTTTCAAACAAAAGAAAAATAAAGTTTTATATTTTATTTTGTTGATATATATTTTCTTTCCAATGTTAATAAATGGTGTGTTTATCGCACAACATTATTTATTTAGTATTATTATATTTTCTATTTGTATTACATCCAAAAAGGAAAAAGCATTATTGTAATCTATAATTGCTATTATACTTAGTGCGTTGATATTTGTTTAGTAATTATATTTTTGGATTTAATGATTTATTTATTCGTTAATTTATTAATGCTAGGAGGATTTGATGAAAAAAATTGAATTGATAGATTTTTTGAAAGGTGCTTCAATTTTTGCAATTGTAATTATGCATTTTATCATAACTTTTAAAAACTATTTTAATCCATTACTTGTTAAAGCAAGTTTATACGGCGGTGCTGGAGTGCATGTTTTCATTGTTTGTTCGGGTATCGGTTTAGCTCTTTCGTATAAAAAAAATCCCATTATTTTTTTTTCATTTATTAAAAAAAGAGTGAAAAAAATATATATTCCATACATAATTGTTGTTTTTTTTTCGTTTTTATGTGGATTTATGTATAAGGGTGAGGACCAACTATTAGCGTTAAGTAGTCACATATTTTTATTTAAAATGTTTATCGAAAAATACGATACTAGTTTTGGATCACAATTTTGGTTTATATCAACTATATTTCAACTGTATTTAATATTTATTCCTTTAATGAAACTAGTTAAAAAAACTTCTATAAAAAAAGTATTTGTATTCTCGATTTTTATAAGCATTTTATGGTGGTGTTTTCTTGGTTTTAATAATTTATCAAATATTAGAATTTATAGTGGATTCTTTTTGCAGTACTTTTGGGAATTTGTTCTAGGTGTATATATTGGATATGATTTAGATAACATTAAATATTACACAGCTAATAATATAATAATTTTAGTTATATTCTTATTATGCACTCTATTGTATGGTATCTCTGGTTTTATTGGCGGAAATTTGAAAATGTTCAATGATGTGTTCTCCTTATTATCATTTGGAAGTATTTTGATATTAATTTATAATCTGAAAAATACATCTATAAACAAGTTTTTTATACGAATTAGTAGTTATTCGTATGAATGGTATTTGGTGCATATCTTAGTTTTTGAATCTCTCATATACTATTTTGGTTTAAGTATATTTTCGTTTGTTGTAGCGGTACCATTAAGTATGCTTGTTGCATATTTTTATAATAATTTTATAATGAGTTTAAGAAAAGACACAGGAAAATAGTAATGGTAATCTAAGATGGTCTGTGGTTTTATTAAATTTTAGGTTACAGAAGTTTGTGGTAGTAATCGCCACAAGGAAATATAAAGGAAAACAATGTTGCTCTAGAATTTAGAAAATTCTGAACAATCCTTGTTTTATCAACTTTAGGGTACATATAGAATGTCGCATCATCGTTTATGAATAAAGAACTCTGTTTGTAAGTCCTCTACACAATCCCACAATTAATCTAGTTTACTCCACAACGTTAACCTAAGAATATTTATTTTTTGTTATAATTTATATATCTAGGTGATGTGAGATTATAAGATGTGTTGGAACTTAGATTAAGTAAGGTAAGTAAGGAGGGTAGAAATTATGGATGTGAATAAATATTATTGTGTGAATTTAAAAGAACTAGTTGATAATGAAAGGTTTAAATCACAAACGATTGCAAGAAAAATCAATATAGATGCAAAGTATTTTGTTGAGCTTGTTAATTGTAAAGTTGAACCAACAATAGAAGATTGTATAACTATTGTAAGAGGCAATCCAATAATAGCTTTATCAATTGTGATGTTTTCATATTCTAAATATCTAAAAAAATTTCTAATAGAAGTTATATATCTTCCTTTGGTTGAAGGCTTTAACGTTCGCATATGATTGCTTACATAATCACGAATATCATAAACCGATATTGAACTTAAATCATCATTTGAATTTACCGGATATATATCAAGAAATTCACGAATATGATGACACTCTGATATTACTGTATTTTTAGATATTTTTTTGAATTCTATAGAATACCGGTAAAAACGCTTCAATAAATTATTTTGAAAATTTTCATTGGAAAGAACTAAAGAACTCTCGTAAGTTTTGAAAGTCATACCTGTTACCATAAGAAAATACAAACGAAGAGCTGCACGTAAGTTATTAAACAAAGCTTTACTTAAATTTGATTTATTCCTTTTTTCAAACTCAAGTATCTCTCTGTACAAGTGACTGATAGAATCTTGTGGTGTTGGTTTAAATTCAATTAGACTTTTTGAATAGAGCTCAATGGTATGCACATTATAGTTATTTTCGCATAAAAAAGTACTGAACTTCTGTAACTGTAACGTATTCATATTATTTATCCTCCTCACGTTCCTTTATAGGATAAATAATAAACTAAATATGTTAACAGCACATAAATAAGTTCAGCCATAATTCCGGTTATGTTCTGTAGCACATAGCCGGAAAAACTGGTTATTTTCAGCGAGCCCAAAAGGAGCAGTGATTATTTCACGTTCTTCAACCACTCAATTCACAACATCAGCACCAGTAGTAGATAATTGTAGCACCACCAGTGCAAACAGATAGGGGTCGTAACAGTTAAGTGATTCAATAAGATATCACTTAGACTGTGCGGCCTTTTTTCTTTTTTTTGCTATTAAAATAAGCATATAAGGCATCTCTCAGTAACCGCAAAATAATCCATGTATTGAATCTAGCTTGATTCTGGTTCATAATTGTCAGTATTAATAAATTTAATAGTATTTTGAGTGACTCAGTTTACTATTAATAGTAATTAGAGTATTTAAAAAAGACTACATCTTACTGCGTAGTCTTCCTGCATGCTCTTTGTATATCTGGATGCCATGGTAAAAACTCTCCATAGTATTCCTGATTTATTCCAGGCATATTCTTGAATATATAGTTTAAATATTTGTATGGATCCAGTCTGTTTGCTTTCGCTGTTTCTATGATACTATAAACTACTGCACTTGCTCTTGCTCCTTTGGGACTTCCGGATATCAGCCAGTTCTTCCGTCCAATCGTAAATGGACGAATACTGTTTTCAGCCAAATTGTTTGATATAGCTATATGTCCGTCTTCTATGTAGCGTTGCAGCCCTTCCTTCTGGTTTTGTGCATATTTGTGCATATTGGAATGCTTTTCCTATTTTTGATTTTGGAAGTGTTTTATTGATATTGTTTTCGATCCATGCGAAAAACTCATCAAGAATTGGCCTAGCTTTCTCTTGACGTATTTTATATCTCGTTTTCGCTTCTTCATCAGATATTTCATCTTCTATCTTGAAGAGCTCTTTACAATATTCGATTGCCTGTATTGGCAGGGTGGCTTCCTTGCTTTTGATATCTTTAGGCAGTGCCTCCACAAAATATCTTCGCAAGTGTGCCCAGCAATAACAGCGCTGAATTCCTTCCACTTTTTCATATCCCTGGTACGCATCGGATACCAGGTATCCTTTGAATCCCTCAAGAAACCTTCTGGCATTTTCACCGCTTCGAGTAGGTTGATACTCAAAGATCCTGATCGGTGTTTTTGAATCTTTATAAGTGCCATACACCCACATATAGGATTTTGTGGTATTCTTTCTGCCGGGTTCATTCATGACCTGCATCACTGTTTCATCTGCATGCAGATATTTTT
>JAGZJH010000009.1 GCA_018365815.1 Erysipelotrichaceae bacterium | reverse complement strand
CTTCATACCATTTCTTCAATACTCTTCTATCAGGATAACCTAAATAATTACATACTTTTGTTGCTTTGAATCTAAATTTAATATATAGCTTTATAGCTTTTTCTCTTTGTTTTTTCGAATACATAACTAGACCTTTCTAGTCCAAATTTTTGTCCGCAGGTCCTTTTTTTATATTGACATTTATACCTGTGGTCGATTTATCTCCAACTGAATTCATGCCATGCACGACACAAAACAAAAATCGCCACCAATATTAAGTGACAATTTTCAAATACGTTATTTAATTTTTAATTCATTAGCCAAGCATAGTCTTTACGACAATCAATAATATAGTCAACGTAAACTGTATCATCTTTGATTTGATAAAGAACAATATACCATTTTTGAATAAACATTTTACGATATTTATTCGGTGTGATATATGATTCATTGAAAAACGGAAATCGTTGAGGTATTTGATTAAGAGATTGCATTGCACTCATAATTTCATTTTTCTTTGCCTTTGCCGTTTCTTTATTTACTTGAGCCATAAAACGAATGTGTGAAGCAAGCATTCTTCTTGCCCTGTCTGAAATAATTACTTTGTATTGTTGATCTGTATTCATACACTATCCCTCAGCAATAACACCATTAAGGTATTCATCGAGTTCATCTAGTGTACACCCTACACTACCTGCCATTCGAGCTTCTTCAACTGCTAAAAGTTCTTCACGAAGTTTCAACATTTGTTCTCTACGATTGAATGCTTCAATATCCATTACAACCAAATCCCCTTCTCCGTTTTTTGTTAGATAGACAGGTTCTCCGGTTTTTTTACACATTTCAGCGATTTCATTGTAATTTTGTCTTATTGCAGCAGATGGACGAATATTCATAAACATACCTCCTTGTGTTTTGATAGTATTATTCTATAAATATTATAATCAAATGTTACAATATAGTCAATGATAGTCCCGTTATTTTAATATTACTGTATTATAACTACATCTATTACTGACAAGGTTGAAGCAAAATAAAACGAGCAAGAATAGAACGCCGTTATTTGGACACTCAAATAATGGAGGATCATTTTATTATGAAAAAACTTACAAAAAAGCAAAAAAATAGAATTATATAAGAAAAGAAAAAATGATTGCACAATATCATCATTGTCTAATGAAAATTAAATAAATATTCATAATGTAAAATAATTAAATAGATAGATAAAGCAGTCTAAGAACTGACAAAAACAATTATAGCTAAAATTTCTTACATTTTAGTTGTTCAAAATATTGACATAGTACCAAAATCGTATAAGAAGTTTGTATTTAGCATATCCAATTTGTGCGACACTGTCGCACAAATTGAGCTGGAGCCATTAGGTAGAACTTTTAAAAATAGAAGACGAACAAAATCATTCATTTTATCTACAAGAATGTAAAAACGAATATTGAGGTGTTAGAGAATTAAAAAGACAAATGAATAGTATGTTATTTCATAGATTATCATTAAGCAAAAACAAACAAGAAGTAGTTTCTCTATCAAAACAAGGACAAATTATTGAAAAAACTGAAGATGTTGTAAAAGACCCTTATATTTTTGAGTTCGTTGGTCTTCCCGAATTACCTATTTATACTGAAAGGGATTTAGAAGAAGCACTTATCACCAATCTTAGTAAATTTCTATTAGAATTAGGTAAAGATTTCACTTATGTCGGACGACAGCAGCATATTAATATTGGCGAAAGAATTTATAAAGTTGATTTAGTTTTTTATCATCGTATTCTTAAATGCTTCGTTTTAATTGATTTAAAAAAGGAGAAGTTCAACATGAAGATCTTGGACAAATGAACTTATATTTAAACTATTATCGTGAAGAAATGAATACAGAAGGTGATAACGAACCTATCGGTATTGTACTTGGTGCATACAGAGATAAACTTATGGTACAATATGCTACTCAAAATATTTATAATCAATTATTTTTACCAAATAAAGAGCAACTTGAACCATCATCTTAGGCGATTCTTTTTGTATCTATAACAAAAAATGACCCATTCTTTGACTTTTAAGGTCATTTTAAGGTCATTTTATTTTTAACATTCAAAATACACTTTATTTATCATCTATTTTTAACTTATATATTTATTCCCATTCCACAGTTGCAGGGGGTTTAGAAGTAATATCATACACTACTCTATTAATATGTTTTACCTCATTAACAATACGAACAGAAATTTTATTTAAAACATCATACGGAATTTTAGCCCAATCCGCTGTCATTCCATCAATAGAAGTTACAGCACGAATAGCCACTGTATAATCATAAGTTCTTTGATCACCCATCACACCAACTGAACGAATATCAGGTAAACAAGTAAAATACTGCCAAATATCACGATCCAATCCTGCTTTAGAAATTTCTTCTCGTAAAATATAATCAGACTCTCTAACAATTTCAAGTTTTTCCTCAGTAATTTCACCTAATACACGAATTCCTAAACCAGGTCCAGGAAAAGGTTGACGCCATACAATTTCATCAGGCAATCCTAACTCAGTTCCAACCGCTCTAACCTCATCTTTAAACAAAGTATTCAACGGCTCAATAAGTTTGAAATCCATATCCTCTGGTAACCCACCAACATTATGATGCGATTTAATAGTTTGAGCAGTAGCAGTTCCACTTTCAATAACATCAGTATATAAAGTTCCTTGTGCCAACCATTTAATATTTTCACCCGAAACAATTTTCTTCATCTCATCATCAAAAGTATAAACAAACTCATTTCCAATAATCTTACGCTTAGTTTCCGGATCTGAAACACCTTTTAACTTAGATAAAAATCTTTCACTCGCATCAATTTTAATAATATTGATATTCATTCCTCTATTAAGCATATCCATTACGCCCTCAGCTTCACCTTTTCTAAGCAAACCATGATCAATAAACATACAAACCAATTGATCACCGATTGCCTTATGAAGTAAAGCTGCAACCACAGAAGAATCTACCCCTCCAGAAAGAGCTAACAACACCTTATCATCTTTCACTGTCTCTCTAATTTTTGAAACTTGTTTATCAATAAAACTTGTCATCGACCAATTTGCAGTTGCTTCACAAATTTCAAAAACAAAGTTTTTAAGCAATTCATTTCCATATTCAGAATGTCTAACTTCTGGGTGAAATTGTACTGTATAAATTTTCTTATCTGGATTAGAAGTCGAAGCAAACATACACGTATCACTTGATGCATCTTTTCTAAACCCATGAGCAAGTTCACTTACTTGATCTCCATGTGACATCCACACTGTTTGTTCCTTTGGTAAACCTTTAAATAATAACGAATCAGTATCAACTTTAATCGTAGTTCTACCATATTCTTTAGTCTCACAAGCTTTAACATTTCCACCATTCATATAATGAGTCATTTGCATTCCATAACAAATTCCTAAAATAGGTAACCCACTTTCAAAAATAGCAGGATCACATTTAAATGCATTTTCATCATAAACACTATTAGGTCCACCACTAAAAACAATCCCTTTAACATTTCCTAAAGACTTGATTTCTTCTAATGTTAAAGTATGTGGATGCAACTCACTATAGACACCAAATTCACGAATACGTCGTGCAATTAATTGGTTATATTGACTTCCAAAATCCAATACAACAATCATGTCATTATTCATAGCCTTCCTCCTTAAAATAATTCTTTTAAAATAATTGTTTGTGTACGATCAGGACCAACACTAAACATTGCAATTGGTATATGTATCAACTCACTGATACGTCTTAAATAATTTTGACAATTCACCGGTAATTCTTCAAACGAAGTCACATTTGTAATATCTTCATACCAACCTGGCATTGTTTCATAAACCGGTTCAACCCTTTCTAATTCAGAAATAGTTGAAGGTAAGGCATGAATTATTTGACCATCTAATTTATAAGCAACACAAATTTTTAAAGTTTCAATACCAGTTAATACATCTAACAACATCATCGATATATGAGTAAGTCCACTCATACGACGTGATTGATTGACAACAATCGCATCAAACCAACCAATACGTCGAGGGCGTTTAGTTACAGTACCGTATTCATGACCTGCTTCACGTATATAATGAGCTATTTCACCTTCTATTTCAGTTGGAAATGCCCCTGAACCAACACGTGTTGTATAAGCCTTAACAATTCCTAAACAACGATCAATACATACCGGACCAATTCCTGCTCCTTCACAAACACCATTAGCTCCTGGATGAGAAGAAGTGACAAATGGATATGTTCCATAATCAATATCCAACATTGTTCCTTGAGCACCTTCAAACAATACATTTTTGCCATTTCTAAAAGCCTCATCTAACAATAAACCAGTATCTTTAACATAAGGTTTAATAATCTTAGCATATTCTTTATACTCTTCAAAAATTTCCTCAACAGTAAAATTCAACTCAGGATACTCTGCTTTTTTGATTGGATAAACTTCTTTTAAACGTTTTAAAAATAATTCTTCATCAATAAATTCACCTATACGAATTCCAATACGTGCATACTTATCCACGTAAGTTGGACCAATTCCTTTTTTAGTAGTTCCAATATTATTGTCACCACGTCGCATTTCTTGAATTTTATCAATCTCAATATGATAAGGTAAAGTAACATGGGCACGATCCGAAATGACAATACTATCTGTCTTTACAGAAGCATTGTTTAAATACTGCATTTCTTCTAATAACGCTTTTGGATTAATCACCATACCATTTCCTAAAACAACTGTTTTTGCATTAAAAATACCTGAAGGAATTAATCTCAACGCAAACTTATGTCCATTAAACTCAATCGTATGTCCGGCATTATTTCCCCCTTGATAACGTACAACATAATCAGCTTTTGAAGATAAATAATCAGTAATCTTACCTTTACCCTCATCTCCCCATTGACTTCCTACAACCACTACTCCAGCCATGTTCATCTTCCTTTCATCACAGTCTTAATAAAAATACATTCCTATTCTACATGAATTAAGCCTAAAATTCTACTTTTTTAAAAGATTTTTTCACTCATTTTTACACCTTTATCAATAAAGCGATTTCATTATTTATATAACCATGCATATAACTGCATAATAAGTTTACCTTCCAATTTTTTCATTGATAAACTTGCTTTTTTAAGCAAGTTTACCTCAATACTTGAAATCGTTTGATCAATGTAACTAATAATTACCTTTTCACCTAAAGGCACTTCTTTAACATTAATAACAATGGAAGCATGATCTTGATTAAGTAAATTTTTCATATCCAACTTATCAAACTGATCAATTCCTAAAAACTTTTGCTTCAACAATTCATGATTAAAAAAATCTTCATCTAATCTAAAATCAGTTTCATAGATTACTTTAAATTTACGCATTTTAAAAAACACTAGTTCCCGAATATGTGCATAATCAATAATCCAACTTGATAAAATCACTTCAATTTGATGTTTAACATTTTTCATTTTCTCATTAGCTTCACTTTGACTTTTTGCTTTTGTTCCTAAACGTACACGACAATGGTCTTCAGTGGCATATAAAGCAATACTAATATCAGTTTGTGTATCGATAATATCTTTTAACTTAACTGCCATATTACTTTCACCAATTCCCATTGTATAAATATCACAAGTGAAAATACTTTCTTGTTTTAGAGGTTCTAAATAGGGTTTTAATACATGATCGACCATATAAGTCATTTCTTTAGGGGGACCCGGTAAATTAATAATCATTTTCTCATCTTTACTCATCACGCATCCATTTGCCGTACCGACTTCATTTTCTAAAATATAACTTCCTTTTGGAAAATAGGCTTGTTTATAGTTGTTATCCGGAATGAAAGTATTATTCATTACAAATGAACATTTATCATAAACCTTTTGAGCTTCTTCTTCTAAATATTCCATTTCTAAACCTAAATATTTAGCAGAAAGTTCTTTGGTTAAATCATCAGCAGTAGGACCTAATCCTCCTGTTGTAATCACACAATCAGCTCCTCGATTAAAGGCGATTTCTAAACATTCTTCTAGTCTTGAAATATTGTCACCCACAACACTTTGATAATAAACATTAAACCCTAATTCACGACACATTTTTTGTAAATAAGTCGCATTTGTATTAACAATTTCTCCAAGTAACAATTCAGTTCCTACATTTATAATTTCAACAATCATTTTTATCACCTCATTTAATCTAAAAAAGCAGCCTTTCGCTACTTCATTTATAATCTATAAAACACAATCTACTTCAACATGATCAATTTATTTTACCAAAAGCATCGTTTTTTTAACTCTTGGTACGTTTACAATTATAACAAAAAGATTCTTAAATACAACTAAAAGTATAAAACAAACCTTAATAAAGTGCTATACTGAAAAAAGTAAAAGAGTTGAAGATTAAATGGAATTATTAATGTTATTATCATTAAACGAAACACAAAAACATAAATTTGAAAATATTAGATCTGATTTAAAGATTACTTACGCTAATCCTAAAACCATTAATGCAAGTGAGATTGAAAAATATGATATTATTATCGGAAATCCACCTATCAATACTTTAAAACAACCTAAAAAACTTAAATTACTACAACTTTCTAGTGCTGGAAGCGATAATTACAGTAAAGAAGGTATTTTAGATCCTCATACAATTTTAACAAATGCGACCGGTGCCTATGGCTTAGCGATTAGTGAATATATGCTTGCAGGAGTTTTAATGTTATATAAAAAATTACATCTATACTCATTTAATAAACAACTTCATCTTTGGCAAAATATGGGTAAAGTTAAATCTATCGAAGGTTCGAGGGTTTTAATTATCGGTATGGGCGATATTGGTAGTGAGTTTGGTAAGAGAATGAAAAGTTTAAATGCTTATACTGTTGGTATTCGTCGTACTTTAAGTGATAAACCAGATTATATTGATGAAATTTCAACAATGGATAAGTTAGATGAGTTACTCCCTACGGTTGACATTATCGCTTTATCACTTCCTCAAACTAAAGAAACAATTCATTTAATGACTAAAGAAAGACTGTTACTTACTAAAAAAGATGCTATGATTATTAACGTTGGTCGAGGTAGTATATTAGATTTACATGAATTAAATGATGTTTTAAATCAAGGACATCTTCTTGGGGCTGTACTTGATGTGACTGATCCTGAACCACTTCCACTTAACCATGAAGTATGGAATCAACCTAATATAATCATTACTCCTCATGTTTCTGGTGGGTGGTCGCTAGATACACTTTTGAAAAAATGCTTGAAATTAGTTACCAAAATCTATGTCATTATTTAAATCATGAAGAATTAAAAAATGTTGTTGATTTTTCTACCGGTTATCGAAAAATTTAAATCATTTTATGACATCGGTTTTAACTCCCTTTCATCACATTGATTTTAATTGTCTTTTATAAAAACAGTTTAAAATCTGTAACATTAAAATTAGTTTGATACTATAAAAATAATCAATAATCATAAAAATGAACCTTATCATTAAATAACAAGGTTCATTTTTTTGCCTGTTTTTTTATTCACAATTTTCAAATTGAGAATTGTATAAAGAAGCGTAGAATCCATCTCTAGCTAATAATTCTTCATGATTTCCAACTTCCACAATATCACCATCACGCATAACTAATATGACATCAGCATTTTTAATAGTTGATAATCGATGAGCAATCACAAAACTTGTTCTACCTTCCATTAAACGATCCATACCTTCTTGAATTAATACTTCAGTACGCGTATCAACTGAAGAAGTGGCTTCATCTAAAATAAGAATTTTAGGATCTGTTAAAAAAGCTCTAGCGATAGTTAATAATTGCTTTTGACCTTGAGAAATATTATTTGATTCCTCATTAATTATTGTATCATAACCATGATCTAAAGTTTTTATAAAGTGATCTACATTTGCCACTTTGCAAGCCTCAAATAATTGTTCATCACTCGCTTCTGGTTTTCCATATTTTAAATTATCTTTAATTGTGCCGTTAAACAACCAAGCATCTTGTAAAACCATACCAAATAAACTACGTAAATCTTTACGTGTATAATCTTTAATATCATGACCATCTACTAAAATTGATCCGGAATTTAATTCATAAAAACGCATTAATAATTTCACAATTGTTGTTTTTCCTGCCCCAGTAGGACCTACAATTGCTACCTTTTGTCCGGAATGGATATGCATATTAAAATCATGAATGATAATCTTATCTGGATTATAACCAAAACGAACATGATCAAACGTTACAGATCCTTCAATAATATTTTCACCTTTATCATTGACAATGGTAATAGGAGAATCTGTTTCATCTGTTAATTCTTCTTCATCTAAAAATTCAAATACACGCTCTGCTGCTGCTGCTGTTGATTGTAATACATTGACAATTTGTGCAATTTGACTAATTGGTTGGTTAAATGATCTTACATATTGAATAAATGCTTGAATGTCACCAATTGAAATTTTACTTTGTGTTGCTAAATATCCACCGAGTAAACAAACCCCTACATACCCTAAATTTCCAATAAACACAGATAATGGGTGCATTAAACTTGATAAAAATTGAGATTTCCATCCAGAACGATATAATTGATCATTAAATACAGTAAATTGTTTAATTGAAGCTGCTTCACCATTAAACGCTTTAACAACAAGATGTCCACCATACATTTCTTCGATATGTCCATTGACATCGCCTAAAGAAGCTTGTTGTTGTTTAAAGTATTTTTGTGAGTATTTAGTCACATTTACCATCATTAATGCAGAAAGTGGTAAGACTAAAATGGCTAATAAAGTCATTTGCCAACTTATACTTAGCATCATGATAAAAATTCCCACAACTGTTGCCACAGAAGAAATGATTTGAGATAAACTTTGATTTAATGATTGTGCAATTGTATCAATATCATTAGTTACTCTTGATAACACTTCACCGTGTGTTTTAGTATCGAAATACTTTAATGGCATACGATTCATTTTTTCTGATAATGCTTTGCGGAAATTATAAGAAATATCTTGAGATACTCCTGTCATAATGTATCCTTGAATGTATGAAAATAAAGCACTCACAGCATATAAAATAATTAAAGTCACAACAATTTTAAAAATAGCATCAAAATCAATTCCTCCGGTATTCATGACCTTAGCCATGATACCTTCAGATAATTTTGTTGTTGCTTTCCCTAAAATTTTAGGGCCGATAATCGAAAAGATTGTTGCACCTATTGAAAATAATACAACTATAAAGATTTTAAAATAAAACGGGCTTAAATATTTAAACAAATTTTTCATTGTACCTTTGAAATTTTTTACTTTTTCAACGGGACGACCAGAGCCATGTCCACCAGGACCCATTGGTCTAGGTTGTTTATTTTGTTCTTTACTCATGTCCTAGCTCCTCCTTTGATAATTGAGATAACGCAATTTCTTGGTAAACTTTACAATCTTTCATTAATTCGTCATGTGTCCCAATACCAGCAATTTCACCTTCATTTAATACAATAATTTGTTCTGAATGCATAATTGAACTAATACGTTGTCCAACTAATAAAACTGTACTGCCTTCTTCTTTACATAATTCATTTAATGATTTTCTAAGTGCTGCATCAGTTTTAAAATCCAACGCTGAAAAACTATCATCAAAAATATAAACTTCTGCTTTTTTCGCTAAAGCACGGGCAATAGATAAACGTTGTTTTTGGCCTCCAGAAACATTTGTTCCACCTTGAGCTATAGGAGTATCATATTTTTCTTCTTTAGAATTGATAAACTCACTTGCCTTAGCAATGTCACAAATTTTATCTAAAAACTCATCACTCGCCTCTGGATTACCATATTTAATATTTGAACCAATTGTACCAGCAAATAATAATCCTTTTTGTGGTACATATCCTATTTTTTCTCTTAATTCATGTTGCGTAACATCTTTAATATTAACACCATCAACTAAAATTTCACCACTTGTGGCATCATAAAAACGTGGGACTAATTGAATTAAAGTTGATTTACCAGAACCGGTACTTCCAATAATTGCTGTTGTTTCACCAGGTTTAGCGACAAATGAAATATTTTTTAATACAGGTTCTTCTGCTTCAGGATAAGTAAATGAAACATTTTTAAATTCTACATATCCTTTTAAATTTGAATCAAAATGAACAGGTTTTTCAGGATCTTCAATTGAAGGTTCCATACTTAAAACTTCATTAACACGATTAGCAGCAACACTGGCTCTAGGAATCATAATCATAACCATTGAAATCATGATAAATGACATAATAATTTGCATTGCATATTGCATAAACGCCATCATATCTCCAATTGCTAAAGTTCCTAAATCAATTTGCTTAGCTCCAAACCAAACAATTGCTAAAGAAACACAGTTCATAATTAACATCATTAATGGCATAATTGTAGTCATTACCCTATTAACAAATAAGTTAATTTTTTTCATATCATAATTTGCTTTATCAAAATTTTCTTCCGCAACTTTTTCATTTCCAAAAGCACGGATAACTAACATTCCTGATAAATTTTCACGCATTACTAAATTTAAACGATCGACTAAACTTTGAATCACTTTAAATTTTGGTAACACAATCGCAAAAGTAGAAATTAATAACACAAGAATAATCACTAATACTACTGCGATAATCCATGCCATGGAATTAGCATTGTTCATTACTTTAATTAATGCACCAAATCCCATAATCGGTGAATAGACAATAATTCTTAGTGCCATAATTAATACACCTTGAATTTGTTGAATATCATTAGTTGTACGAGTAATTAAAGATGCTGTTGAAAATTTATTAAATTCAGTTGTTGAAAAGTGTTGTACTTTATCAAAAACATCACTTCTGATTTTTCTTGAAACTCCTGCTCCAATTTTAGCACCTAAATATCCTACTGAAATAGAAGCAGCAGTACCCACTAAGGCAACTAATAACATCATACCCCCAATTTTTATAATATAATTAGTTTGCATATCATCGATATTTCGTCCTAATTTCGCATACTCTGTTTTAACTCCATTACTTGAAGCAATCATCATTGAAGATTCACCTAATGTATCAAATTGAGCGTCGACACTTTGAATCATTTGATCAAGTATATCTTTAGGCATCATTGTTAAAGCGGTTTTTAAATCTACACCACTAGGCAACTGAGCCATGATTTGATCTTTTTGTGCTTCAATACCTGAGTAAATTAATAACGGTTTTGCTAAAGCTGAATTTAGTTGTTCTTTATCAGCATTTTTATTTAAAATATAAACATTTCCATCGATAGAAGGATATTGTTTTTTTAACTTGTCACTTACTTCATCTTTTGAAACTAATGTATATGATGAGTCAATTAAATCTTGACTACTTTGATCCATAAACATTTTTAAAATATCTATTGTTTCTTCGCTAGAAACTTCTAAAACTGCATCTTCAAAACCACCTGCTTGGATCCCATTAGTCACAATCTTTGACATATAATCCGGTAAAGCTAATTCCGTTTGAGCTTGCACAAATAGTAATCCCATTGCAAGAATAATCATTACAATAAATGGCTTTAAATATTTACGGCATAGTTTAATCATATATTACTCCTTTCCTATTTCATTATTTTTTATTTTCAACTCATTTAAATTTGTTTGCATACGTTCTACAAATAATCTAAGTTGTAAAAGGTCTTCGTCTTCAAATCCATTAAAAGCAATTTTAGAGACGTCTTTTAGCACTTGAACACTTGTTTCAAGATTTGTTTTCCCTAAATCAGTCAATTCAACATATTGAACTCGTTTATCATTTTTATCATTTGTACGAACAATAAAATTTCTTTTTTCTAAACGCTGTAACCTTGCAGTTAGAGTTGCAGGTTTAATGTGCATTTTGTCTGCTAAATCTTTTTGTGTTAATGGTCCGTAGTTTAAAATGATATTTAATAAAATCGGCTGTTCAGGTGTCATCTCCATCTCCTTTAAATTTTTAGAAACAGCATACATCAATTGATGTAATATTCCACCCATTTGGAGAATTGTTTTTAAAGGTTTATCTTTTTCCATCATAACACCTCCTAATAGTTAGCACACTAACTATTATAGTTAGGGCACTAACTAATGTCAATAAAAATAATACATTTTATATGCATGCTGATTTTTAAATTAATTTACCTTTACAATTGCGTATAACTTTTCTACAATAATATTAAGGATTAATATAAATTCTAGTGAGCAGTTTAATGATTATTGAATACGTATATTATTTTAGTCATTGATTTATTTTTTGATTGAACCTTTTACATAAAAGGATAAAGTTTTATCACATACTATATCTTTACTTATTACGTCGTAAGTTTAAATAACAAATGATTTTTAATCAAAGCAATAAGTTAAAGTGGTATTAAGTATCAATGATAATTTATTTGATGTAGTTAAACAATTGATATATAACCAATAGAAATAATCGTGTTTGATTTGATGAACTGCTTAGTTTAAGAATTGATAATTTATTGATGTGGTTTAATACATGAAAAGGAGAAATATATGGAAAATAAAATATCTAGTCAACAAATATATTCAGGAGCAATTATTAATGTCACTTTAGATGATATTGAGTTAGAAAACGGTAAAATGGCTAAGCGAGAAGTTGTTCATCATAACGGAGGTGTTGGAATACTTACTTTAATCAATCACCAAATTTTATTAGTTAAGCAATTTCGTTATGCACAAAATGAATATACAATCGAAATTCCAGCGGGTAAGATTGAATTAGGTGAGAATCCCTACAATACTGCAATGCGTGAAATTGAAGAAGAAACAGGATATAGTGTTAAAGAACTTAAATTATTTTCAGAGGTTTTGCCTACACCCGGGTATTGTACTGAAAAGTTATATTTGTATGAAGCTTTTGGAGTTGAGAAAGTCCCTAATCCGTTAAAAGGTGACGAAGATGAGTTTATAGATTTAATTTTTATGGATCTTGATGAAGCATATCAAATGGTTTTAGATTTAAAGATTAGAGATGCTAAAACTATCATTGCAATTATGTATGCTTATCAAAATTATAGAAGATAAAAAAAGAGTATGTATTTCAATTGAAGTACATACTTTTTATATAGTGATATAGTCAATAAAAATATTCGTTGTTTTATTAAAATAAAAAAATAATCATGATTGATTATTAATGGAGCGGGTGATGGGAATCGAACCCACGTAGTCAGCTTGGAAGGCTGAAGTTCTACCATTGAACTACACCCGCATATAGGATAAAATATTTAATTTTAATTGGAGCGGGTGATGGGAATCGAACCCACGTAGTCAGCTTGGAAGGCTGAAGTTCTACCATTGAACTACACCCGCAATAATGGCGGTCTGGACGGGACTTGAACCCGCGACCTCCGCCGTGACAGGGCGGCATTCTAACCAACTGAACTACCAGACCAAAATACTATTTAATTAAATGGCGGAGACAGAGGGATTTGAACCCTCGCGCCAGTTTCCCGACCTACACCCTTAGCAGGGGCGCCTCTTCAGCCTCTTGAGTATGTCTCCATCTACTGCTTAGATATAATATCATATCTTTAACTTAATTGCAATAATTATTTTTAATTATTTTTGCAATCTCTATCCTTCCTCAAAAAACTGAATAACTAGTCAAATGAAACGGACTACGCATTATATTCTATACTAACTAAAAGCATATGTCAATAGTTTTTTCATTGATATTTTCAACTTTCATTATGTATTTTTATTATCTAATCATGCTATTTTTCATTATTTATCGTCTCTCCTACTCTATTCATAGAAATCTTTAAAGTAAGGTTTATTTTTTATCAGTCTTAATTATAATTAACTTTTATTTTCATTATTAATTAAATAAATCTTTAAAATGCAATAATTTATAATTAATTTGACACTTTTGCCTATGCTATTTTTTCTTTAGTGAATATGATGTTTATGAAGGAGGAAAATCATGAATTATTATCAAAACAAACAAGATGTTACCTGTTTTAAAAGAAATGAAAGTTGTCTTCCTATTGGAAATAACTTTCCTTTATTTAATCCTGAAACTGGTTTTATGTTAGGAAATTTATTTGAGGGTTTATACAGTCCTTATAAAGGATTTACAAATTTCAAACTAAATCCTTGTAATGAAAAAGAAGCTTTGCATCAACAAATGTTAGCTTTTAAATTTGCAGCACATGAATTAAATTTATTTTTAGATATGCACCCTGATAATCAGAATATGTTGAGTTTATTTCATCAATACAATACGATTTATAAACAATTGGAGGATAAATTTGTAAGTTTATATCACCCAATTACAGTTAATCAAGTAAATCAGCATTCAAATGAATGGGTATGGATTAATTCTCCATGGCCATGGGAAAATCAATAGAAAGGAGACGCTTATGTGGAAATATGAGAAAACTTTACAATATCCTGTAAATATTAAAAATAAGGATTTAAAGATGGCTAAGTATATTATAACGCAATTTGGAGGTGCTAATGGAGAATTAGGGGCATTGCTTAGATATTTAACCCAACGTTATACAATGCCGGATGAAAAAGGAAAGGCATTACTTACTGATATAGGGACGGAAGAAATGGCACACATGGAAATCATTTCAGCAATGTGTTATCAATTAATGGAAGGTGCTACAATTGAAGAAATTAAAGAAGCCGGATTAGAAGGTCACTACACAGAACATGGTCGTTCAGTTTTCCCTGTCAATGCCAATGGTGTTCCATTTACTACCACTTACTTTGCAGTTACCGGTGATCCAATTGCCGATTTAGCAGAAGATATGGCAGCAGAACAAAAAGCCAGAGCCACTTACGAACACTTGATGAGCTTAACAGATAATCCTGAAATCCTTGCACCACTTTCATTTTTACGCCAACGTGAAATCGTTCATTATCAAAGATTTTTAGAACTCTATAACGAATATGTTGAAAAATACTCAAACACATCTTTGCCAACTACACCACCTAACCAATGTGATTGTTAATTCACTTATTTAGAGGTTGTTTTAAAATCAAAATAGGTAACTCATCTATTTTAAACACAAACAACCTCCTTTTTCTTTCTTTAATCTAAACTTCTATTCCAATCTAATTTAAACTAACACAAAATAATCAGTTACATACCCATTCAAATTTTCAAAAAAAACAAGCGATAAAACAAATTTCCTAACCCACACTTTTAGATTATGAAATTTATTTTATATAGCTTGTCTTTTTTAATGTGTAATTCGTTCTATTTCATATACACCATGAACTTTTTTTAAATTAGCAAACGCTAATTGAAGTTGATTTGAATTTTCAACCGATACTTTAAGCATAATCACAGCATTCACATCAAAAGTATCAGCATGAATATTTAATATATTCAACTTTGATTGACCTAAAGAAGTAATAATATCAGTTAATAAATTAGGACGATCAGTAGCATCTATTTTAAACTCTACCTCATACTTTCGAGTAAATAAAGAAGCATAATCCCAATAAACATCAATTAAACGTTTTTTCGCATCATTTGTTGCGATATTTGGACAATCTTTACGATGAACTTTAATCCCTTGTCCTTTTGAAACAAAACCTACAATATCATCACCGGGAATTGGATTACAGCATTTACTTAACTGAATTTTTAATCCGTCCATCCCTTTAACAACAACCCCAGTTGGACTAGATGCTTTAATTTTATCATTAGTCGTATTATTTTTTTGAAGCATTTTTGTAATACTGTCAATAAACGATACTTTTTTAGGCATTAATTTATCTAACACAGCATAAGCAGTGATACTTTTCCTTCCAATTTGATAAAGCATATCATCAAAATTTTTCACACCAAAAGCGTTAAAAATAGACTTATAAGTTTCACTATCATTATATATCTTATCATCAATTTCACGTTTTTTAATTTCTTCTCTAAGCATTTTACGCCCTAATTCAATTGTAGTTCTCTTACTTTCTAATTCTTTTTGTTGCAGAAATTGTTTAATTTTATTTCTTGCTCCTGCCGTATGCACAACTTTCAACCAATCTTCACTAGGACCGGATGAATTTTTATTAGTTTTGATTTCGCAAACATCACCGGTTTTTAAAGGGGTATCAATAGGTACCATGACTTTATTTACAATTGCCCCAACTGCACGATGCCCTACTTCAGTATGGATACGATAAGCAAAATCAATAGGTGTTGCACCATTAGGTAACTCAATAATTTTTCCTTGAGGGGTAAGTACATAAACATTTGCTTCAAAAATATCTTGTCTTAAAGAATCATAATATTCTTTAGCATCGCCATCTTTTATATCTTCTGATAAACTGATAAACTCACGAAGCCATTGTAATTTTTCACCGATTTCTTGTTGCTCAACTTTAGAAGAATATTGTCTATTTTCTTTATAACGCCAATGGGCAGCAACTCCACGTTCAGCAATCATGTCCATTTCTTCAGTACGAATTTGAATTTCAAAAATTTGCCCCATTTCTCCAATAATTGCTGTATGTAAAGATTGATATAAGTTAGGTTTTGGCATTGCAATATAATCTTTAAATCGACCGGGTAAAGGACGATAATGTTCATGAATAATTCCCAATACTTCATAACATTTCATTTTTGAATCAGTAATTACTCTAATCGCATTTAAGTCATATAATTCATCAAATCTTTTATGCTTAATGACCATTTTTTTATAAATACTATAAATATGTTTTGCACGCCCTAAAATACGATATTCAATATGATGTTTATCTAATAAAATACGAACTTGTTCCATCATTGCTTCAACTGCTTCTTTTCGTTCATCACGCTTTCTTTCAAGCAACACTGAAATCTCATGATAAGGCACCGGATCTAAATAATATAAACTTAAATCTTCTAATTCAATACGTACGTCATTAATCCCTAAACGGTGTGCAATTGGGGCATAAACTTCTAATGTTTCTTTAGCAATACGTTTTTGCTTATGTTCAGGCATATATTGCAAAGTTCGCATATTGTGTAAACGATCAGCAAATTTAATTAAAATCACACGAATATCTTTTGCCATAGCAATATAGATTTTACGATGATTTTCAGCATAAACATCAGTTTCATTTTGAAATTTGATTTTATTAATTTTTGTAACCCCTTCAACAAGATTTGTAATTTCTTCACCAAAAAGTTCAATCATTTCACTTTCAGGAACTGCACAATCTTCCATTACATCATGAAGAAGTCCTGCTGCAATTGTCATCGGTCCTGTTTGAAGTGTCGCTAAAATATATGCTACCCAAATTAAATGAATTGTATAAGGTTCTCCACTTTTACGTGTTTGTCCCTCATGTTTTACCATAATATAATCATAAGCTTTTTGAATTAAATCTAAGCTTTCTTTTTTAGTAATATACGTTGAAGCTAATTCCATCACATCATTAAAACACATTGAATCGCCTGCTTGTTTAATTTTAACCATAGAATCATCCTTTCTTCTGTATATTTACAATTCATTTTACAACAATTTTTAACAATTTTAAAGATGTTATGCATATAGTTTTTGGTATTTTAGAATTATTCTATTAATAAAAAAAGACTTCTAACGAAATCTTTTACAATAATTCCTTTGAATCTAAAATAATCGTTACTGGGCCATCATTCACTAAACTAACTTTCATATCCGCTCCAAATTGCCCTAATGCCAAAGGAATGTGATAAGAACTAATTTTTTCATTAAAATAATCATATAAAGTCGTTGCATAATCAGGTTTAGCCGCATTAATAAAACTTGGTCTTCTCCCTTTTTTACAATCAGCATATAAAGTAAATTGTGAGATTGATAAAATCTCTCCCCCTATATCTTTTAACGACAAATTCATTTTATCATTTTCATCACTAAATATTCTTAACCCAATCATCTTATCAACCATTTTATCAACTACCGCTTTTGTATCTGTTTGTTCAAAACCAACTAAAGCCACTAACCCTTGATTAATTTTTCCAACTATTTTTTGATTGATGACAACTGATGCACCCGTTGTACGTTGTACTACAATTTTCATTTCACACCTCTTTTAATTCATAAAATTTTTCAAAATCATATCCATTTTGTTGCCAATTTTTTTTACCTACTTGCTCAATTTGATCTATCGTAGAGTTGATTTTTTCAAGTAATTCATCTGTTGAAATAATATTACTATTATAATAAAAATCAATGAGATATAAATTTTGATATTGACCAGTTTTAATTTCATAAAGTGATGGGTTTTCTTTTACTCCCTCACTATAACCGATTTTAATATGTTCAACACCGTTTATCATTAAATTTGAAACATCTTCACCATGATATTTAAGTGTTAAATGTTTAAAATACTTTTGGTTTTTAATATAATTTAAAGCCTCGTTTACTGTTTGGTTAAAATCCTCTAAATTAACATTAAGCCAATGAATATCCATTTGGTTTTTAAACCATGTATATTGTCTTTTAGCATATTGACGTGAATGTTGTTTAATTAAATCAACTGTTTGCTCTAAATCCACTATCCCATTTTGATAATCAAATAATTCTTTATATCCAATGGCTTTCATACTTTGATTTTCAAAAGTTGCCCCTAGTGAAAGTAAATGTTTAAATTCTGCTAATAATCCTTGTTTAAACATTAAATCTACTCGTAAATTAATACGCTCATACAGTGTTTGACGAGGTAAAGTTAATCCAATAAAACAAACATCATATAAACAAATATGTTGTTGTTTATTTTCAATTTCACTTTTTGTTTCGCCACTTGTTTTAAAAATCTCAACAGCTCTAATCACACGTCGGCGATTATTTTGATGAAGTGTCAAAGCCGTAGCAGGATCAATTTTTTGAAGTAGTTGGTAAAGTTCTTCATTACTTAAATGATCGTATTGATTTTCTTGCTTTTGAACTTCTTTAGAAAATTCATAATCATATAAAGCTGCTTTAATATACAATCCCGTCCCACCAACAATAATTGGAATTTTATGGCGTGAATGGATCTCTTGGATACATTTTCTGACTTCACATTGAAAATCTGATACCGAATAACTTTCATTAAAATCTTTAATATCAATAAGATGATGAATAATCCCTTTTGTTTCTTCGTTTGAAACTTTGGCAGTCCCTATATCCATTTGCCGATATATTTGCATTGAATCCCCACTAATGACTTCACCATTTAGTTTCAATGCTAATTCTACACCTAGTTTTGTTTTTCCAACAGCCGTAGGTCCAACAACAACAATTACTTTATTAGTCATTTTGAATTCCTACTACTCGATATAAAATTGAAATACAAATAGAAGTCACAATCATCATTGTAAACGAATCTATTCTAAAATCCGGAGCAAGAATAATGGTTGCTAATTTTAAAATAAATCCATTAATTACTAATTGAAACAACCCTAAACTAAGTATCGTTACAGGAAAGGCGAGGAAGGTTAAAATAGGTTTTACAATTTTGTTTAATATCGTTAAAACAACAGCTACTAAAATTGCTACAAAAAAACTTTCCACATATACACTTTCAAACATATAATCAATCACTATAATTACTAATGCACCTAAAATAAAATTAAACACTGTTTCAGTTAGACTTTTCATTATACCACCCTCTTAAATAATTTTTCTAACTCATAACCTGAATAAAAGATGACTGTCGGCCTACCATGAGGGCAAACATAAGGATTATCACAACGCATTAAATCATCTAATATTGCTTGCATATCTGTTATTGTTAAATAAGTATTGGCTTTTAAACTCGCTTTACAACTTAAAGAAGCAATTGCATACTCTTGTAATGATAATAAATCAACTTTATTTTGTGTTAAAATTTGTTCAATCATATCATCAATGTATTTTTTTTCATCGACATGTTTTATCCAAATCGGTAATTTTTTAACTGTAAAACTACTTGTTCCAAATTGTTCAAGTTCAATTCCTACTTTAAGAAGTAAATCTTTTTTCTCTAATAACACTAAAAACTCACTATGTGGAAATTCAAAAATCAATGGGATTAATAAATCTTGGTAAATAGGGACAAACTTTGCAAATTTACTTTTATAATATTCATAATTGACACGTTCTTTAGCGGCGTGTTGATCGACTAAATACAATCCCTCTTGATTTTCACCAACGATATATGAACCATGAATTTGACATTTTGCATATATTTTCTTTTTAATAGGTTTTTGAGGTTCTTCTTGAATAATAGGTGTATTGTTTTGAATGTTATTTTCATCAATAGATATGTTCATTTGATTTTTTAATTCATCAGTTTTAGTTTCATCAACTCTAAAAACCGGAGATTCAAAATAACTTGTTGTTTCTTTTGAAATTTCAATTGAAGAAGTTGGTTCATAAATGGGTTGTGGTTCTTCAATTTTCAACTCAAAAGAAGATTGTTGATAATTACGATTATAAGTTTCTTTTTCAGTTTCTTTATTTTTAGGTTGATAAGTTAAATCATATTTTTGTAAAGTTTCTTTGACTGTATTATAGACTAAAGTTTTTAACTGACTTTCTTTTGAAAATCTGACTTCCATTTTAGCTGGGTGTACATTAACATCAACTAAATAAGGATCGATTTCTATATTAATAAAAGCAATTGGAAAACGATCGTGTGATAAATAATCACGGTACGCTTGATTAATAGCATCAACACTCATCACATTTTTAACAACACGTTGATTGATTAAAGTAATAATATTTGCTTTTGAGGCACGTGAAGTATCTATTCTTGAAATATACCCTGAAATAGTAAATTCAGTATCATGATTAGAAACAGGTAGCATGTTTTTAGCAACCCCTAAACCATAAATTTGTCCGATAACTTCAAGTAATTGTCCATTACCATTAGTTTTAAATACCAAACGATTTTGATGATATAAATTAAAAGCAATTTCAGGGTGTGCTAAAGCAAATTTCTCAATAAAACTTTGAATATGAGAAAACTCCACATTGACACTTTTCATATATTTTAAACGAGCAGGAACATTTTGAAATAATTTAGTGACTTCAATGGTTGTTCCTTTTTTAGCATCCGCAAATAATTCTTCTTTTAATTCACCAAATTCATAATTAATTTGAATGCCACTTTCACCTTGTGATGTTTTTAAACTAAAGTGAGAAATAGAGGCAATTGAAGGAATGGCCTCTCCTCTAAATCCTAATGTCGTAATATTAAATAGATCAAAATCGTCTTTAATTTTACTTGTAGCATGAGTAGAAAAGCAAAGTTTCGCATCAACTTTATCCATTCCATCACCATCATCAACCACTTTCACTAAAGTTAACCCACCATCTTCAATATAAATAGATATAGCATGACTATTGGCATCTATGCTATTTTCAACTAATTCTTTAACGACATTTGCCGGACGCTCAATCACTTCACCGGCTGCAATTTTATTGGCTAATTGCTTATCTAATTGTTTAATCTTTCCCATAGTTATTTACCTGCCATTTTCTTTAATTCAATTAAGGTTGATAGTGCATCTAATGGAGACAAAGACATTGGATCTATTTTATCTAAATACATTTCAATCATTGAGGGTTCATGCTTTTGATCATCATTAGATAAAACATTCACTTCATTAACTTGATAACTATTTTTTTCTAAATTTGTTAATATTTCATTGGCACGATCTAATAAACTTTCTGGTAAATTGGCTAATTTAGCGACATTAATTCCATAAGATTTATTTGCTCGGCCAGGTTTTATTTTATACATAAAAACTATCTCATGACCTTGTTCACTCACACTGGCATGAACGTTTTTAATTTTCCCTAATGTAGTTTCTAATTCAGTAAGTTCATGATAATGTGTTGAAAATAAAGTTAAGCAATGGATCTTACTAACGATATATTCAATCATTGATTGGGCAATTGCCATTCCATCATAAGTCGCTGTTCCACGTCCGATTTCATCAAAAACAATTAATGAATTTTCAGTAGCATTTTGTAATGCTTTATTGGCCTCTAACATTTCAACCATGAAAGTAGATTGACCTGAGATTAAATCATCACTTGCTCCAATACGTGTAAAAATTTTATCTATTAAAGGTAAATTTGCTTCCTTAGCACAAACAAAACACCCTATTTGAGCCATGATAATCGTTAAAGCAATTTGACGCATATAAGTAGATTTCCCTCCCATATTAGGACCAGTAATCATTAAAATATGTTGATTACTATTCATACTTGCATCATTTTCGACATAATGTTGTTTTTTCATCACTTCATTAATGACTGCGTGTTTTCCCTCGACGATATGTAATTGTTTATTGGTATTAAAAACAGGGCGAACATAGCCATTTTCACTTGAAATAGTAGCAAGTGACTGATAAACATCAATTTTAGCAATCGCTTTAGCAATACGTTGTAACGTATTCACCTCAACTTTAATTGTATCTCTTAAATCACAAAACAATTCATATTCAAGTTGAGTGATTTTATCTTCTGCACTTAAAATTTTATTTTCCATTTCTTTAAGTTCAGGTGTCACAAAGCGCTCAGCGTTGGCTAAACTTTGCTTACGAGTGTATAAAAACTCATCTCTCACTTGATTTAAATAACTTTTAGTCACTTCAATATAATAACCAAACACACGATTATAACCGATTTTTAAATTTTTAATTCCGGTTTTTTCCCTTTCTTTAGCTTCAAAATCTAAAATCCATTGTTTACCATGTGCACGTATATCTAAATATTCATCTAATTGTGCATTATATCCCGGTCTAATTAATCCACCATCTTTAATATTTAAAGGCGGTTGGTCTACTAAAGCCATGTCGATTAAGGTTGTGATTTTAGATAAATCTACTAAATCAGTTAATAACTCATTGGTTAATGGGTGATTTAATGATAATAATTGATGACGTAATTCCGGTACTACTTTTAACGAATTACTGATCCATTTTAAATCACGAGGATTGACATTTCCATAAGCGACACGTGCAGCTAATCTTTCTAAATCATAGACTTCTTTTAAAATTTCTTTAATACTTTCTCTTTCAAGGTAACTATTCATCAATAATTCAACGATATCTAAACGTTTTTCAATATCTTCTAGTTTGATTAATGGTTTATCGATCCATTGTTTTAATAAACGAGACCCCATTGCACATTTAGTATGATCTAATAACCAAAATAAACTTCCATATTTTTCATTTTGACGAATTGTATTTAACAACTCTAAACTATTTTTTGTAAAAATATCCATGTTTAAATAATTTTGATTTTCTATCAAACTGACTTTTTGTAAATAAGGTAAATCACGTTTTTGTGTTTCAACTAAATAATTAAATAAAAGAGACATTGTTTGTATCATTTTTATATCTTTAAGTGATTCAAATAAAGGTTTATAAGCCTCTTTAAATTGATCATTATTTGCATATGAGATCAGTAAATGATAATTATTTTGTAATAATTCAAAATCTACTGCCCTTTCATCTTGGCATACTACTAATTCTTTAACTTGGTAACTTAATAACACATCAATTAATGCATCTTGATTGGGTTCAATGAGCATAACACTTGTTTCTCCGGTTGAAATATCTGCAAAACCAACAACATGGTTAAATTCAAATGATTTAAAACAAGCGATGAAGTTATTATCTTGTTTATTCATTGCTTCATCCATTACAGTTCCTGGAGTAATGACTTGAATAACGCCACGTTTAACAATTCCTTTTGTTTCACCTGGAATAGTCAACTGCTCAACAATGGCTACTTTATAGCCTTGATCAATGAGTTTTTGAATATATGAAGAAACAGCATGAAAAGGAACACCGCACATAGGTACTCTTTCTTTTGCGCCTGCGTCCCTTCCTGTTAAAGCTATATCTAAAACTTTTGAAGCAATTTTTGCATCTTCAAAAAACATTTCGTAAAAGTCTCCTAAACGAAACATTACAATTGCATCTTTATTTTGTTCTTTAATTTCTAAATATTGCATCATCATTGGTGTATATTTTTCTTTCATTAAACCACTTCCTTGTCATTTATTATAACATAAATTTTTATTGAATAAAATCAGGATTAATATGATTAATCGAGTTCTCTGATTCTTTCATTTCTATTTTAATCATTGTTTCTCCAACGACATTAACCCCCATCGTTTTTTCCAATTCCAAAAGTATTTCATGGGGATTCACAATAGTTGCTTTAATGCACTTTGGTTCATCAATCACCTCACTGATTGCCTCATCACTTGCACATATTTTCTTTACATCAATTTTTTCTAACTTTATCAACTCTTCATATTCAATATGACAAATTTCAATATCACTACAAATTTCATCATAACTATACCATAAATGAACATCATAATTTCCTTTAACTTTGACTTGTTCATTTTCAATCGTACCAAAATGATGATGATTGACAATCCAACATCCTAAAATTGATGTGCAATTTTTTTCTACTGTAATATGTCGTGTAGTTATTGTTTCATTTTTTCCTTTAGCAAGTAAAGCTTTTGTATAAATCTCTCTTATTACATTTGACATTTAATCACCTCAATGTAATATATGCACCTAAACGAAAATAAGACAAAATAATTTGTCTTATTTTATAGCACCATTTAAATAATGATTAATATACTGTAATAAATCATTTAAAGATTCTAATTCACTGATGTAATTACACACAAGTGGATTGGTTGAAAATACATTCATTAACTTTTCATATTCTTGTTTTAAATCTTCTAATTCATCACTATCATGATATCTTGCATTTACAATTTGTTTTTGTAACTGTTTTAACCTTTCTTCAATTTGATGAAGTGATGGGTTGTTTTTAATCATTGTTTCATAGTAATGATAATTTTGATATTCTTTACTCTCTAATATCATTTGATTTAATTCTTTAGCTACTTTTTTAATTTCACTATTCACAGATTTTACCATTTAAAGACCACGTTTTGGCTTCTTCTATCAAAACATTAACAATTTTACCAATATTAGAAGCATCACCTTTGACATTAACTAATTTTTGTGTATCAGTATATCCCATTAAAATCTCATGATCTTTTTTAGAATGTCCTTCTATTAATACTTTAACAATTTTTCCTTCGTATTTTTTATTTTTTTCAAGTGAGTAGTGATTGACTAATTGATTTAAACGTTGTAAACGTTCTTCTTTAATAGATTTTTCGATATTATCCACCATTTTAGCTGCCGGTGTTCCGGCTCTTGGAGAATAAATAAATGTATAGGCATTATCATATTTACAATATTCTACCATTTTTAATGTTTCTTCAAATTGTTCATCAGTTTCATTTGGAAAACCTACGATAATATCTGTTGAAATACTGGCATTAGGGATTTTTGTTATAATTTTATCAAAAAGTTCTTTATAAGAAGTTGAAGTGTAGCGACGTCCCATTAATTTTAGTATTTCATCACTTCCTGATTGAACCGGTAGATGAATAAAAGGCATGATATTATCATATTTTGCGATAATATCAATCATTTCATCTGAAAAATCCCAAGGGTGTGATGTTGTGAAACGAATACGTTCAATTCCTGTTTTAGCGACATCTTCAAGCAATGAAGCAAAATTATAATAGTCATCAAAATCTTTTCCATAAGAGTTTACATTTTGTCCTAGTAAAGTAATTTCTTTATAACCATCATGGATTAATTGTTCAACCTCTAACATAATGTCTTTAGGTAATCGCGAACGTTCTTTTCCTCTTGTATAAGGAACGATGCAATATGTACAAAACTTATCACAACCATACATAATATTCACCCATGCTTTGAGTTGATTATCTCTTGAAGCAGGGATATTTTCAACAATATCTCCTTCTTTTGACCACACTTCAATCACCATTTCTTTTGATAACATGGCTTCTTTTAATAATTCAGGTAAACGATGAATATTATGTGTTCCAAAAATTAAATCAGTATGAGGATGCTTTTGAAGGAGACGATTAACCACTTCTTCTTCTTGTGCCATACAACCGCACATTCCAAAAATCATATCTGGACGTGTTTGTTTAATACGTTTTAAATCTCCGATTTTTCCAAACACTTTAAGTTCAGCATTTTCTCGAATCGCACAAGTATTTAATAAAACAACATCTGCTTCATTCATTTGTTCAGTTTTTGCATATCCCATCATTTCTAAAATACCTTGCATGGTTTCACTATCACGTTCATTTGCTTGACAGCCATAAGTTTTAATATAATAAGTTTTACCATTTCCAATATTTTTCATATCATCAGGAATAATAAAATCATCGTGTAAAATTTTGACTTCTTCTTTTCCTCTGCTTTTTGCCTCTTTTAAAGAAGGACCTTTAAAATATTTTGAATAATCTTTTTCCATTTTTTCACCACTTTCTAGCATAGTATACACGAAATTACTAGCTTTTGCTAGTATAAAACATGATTACTTCGATAATAAAAAAACCGATTCATATGAATCAGTTCAATTTTATAATTATTATTCAGGTTTAACTGAGAAATATAAAGAAACACCTTCAGGCATACCTTTAATTACTTTTTTGATGTATGGTGCAGCTTCTTCAGCACTCATTTCAGTTTCTACTTCAAATATACAGTTAATTCCTTTTTTATCTACATATTTACATGAGATTTTATCATCTTTGTACCCATCTAATAATCTAATAATAATCGCAGTCATACCTGCACTAACAATAATTCTTTTCATAATAAGTCCTCCTATTGAATACGTTTTCATTATACATCTTTTCAAGAGGTAATGCAATTAATTAAACAAGTTTTACTAATAAATTTATCGCCGTACGTTCTTTTTCATCAACAATCAACTCTTTAAACGAAGGGATAATTGTTAAATCTTTTCCTGTGGGTACAATAAACCCTCTAGCAATTGCTACTGCTTTGATAGCTTGATTTAATGCCCCTGCACCAATAACAAGCATGGTTACAGTTTCTTGAGTGCGAATAATATTGGCTAATGCTCCCGCCACTAATGATGCATTTGATTCACTTGATACTTTCATTATTTCCATATGTTTTCCTCCTATATACTTCAACATATGTAGAAAAAAAGAAATTATGACTTAAATCATAATTCTTTCAATACTTAATGGTAAATGTGTTTTAGAATCAAAATCAATCACTACTCCACATAATTGTCCTTCGCCTTTTTCAATTTCAAACTTTCCATTTAATCCAGTTGTCATTTTGTATAAAATAGATTCTTTTGAACACCCAATAATCCCATGTTTTGGTCCGGTCATTCCCACATCACTGATAAACGCTGTTTTTCCATCGATAATTTTTTCATCGGCCGTTTGAACATGAGTATGAGTTCCTAATACTGCACTGACTTTACCAGTTAAATAATAAGACAAAGCAATTTTTTCACTAGTTGTTTCTGCATGAAAATCAACGATATGATAATCTTCGTTGCAATCTATTAAAAGTTCATCCATAGCAATAAAGGGATTGGAATTATAACCGTTCATAAATGCAGTTCCTAATAAATTAGTCACGCGAATAGTTTGTCCATTAATTTTAAACACACGACTTCCTATTCCAGGTAATATTTTAATTTGGTTATAAGGAACAATTAATCGATCAGCTTCATCAATAAATTCAAACAATTCTTTTTTAGCGTAAGTATGATTTCCCATAGTAATCGCTTGAATACCTTCAAACACTAATTCATCATAAACTTTATGTGTCATTCCTTTTCCATGTGCTGCATTTTCACCATTAGCGATAACAAAATCAACTTGATATTTATTTTTTAAGGTGTATAAATGTTCGCCAATCATTTTTCGCCCCGTTGAACCAAAAATATCTCCAATAAATAATATCTTCATTTTAACCTCCAAAAAAAAGTAGGTGAACCCTACTTATTTTGCTATTTCATTAGCACGAATTTCACGAATTACTGTTACTTTAATATTTCCCGGGTAAGTTAATTCGTTTTCAATTTTTTCTTTAATATCACGTGCTAGTTTATGACAACCAAGATCATCTAACTGATCAGGTTTTACCATCACTCTAATTTCACGTCCTGCCTGAATAGCGAATGTTTTATCAACACCATCAAAATCAGTGGCAATTGATTCTAGTTTTTCTAATCTTTGAATATAGTTTTGTAAACTTTCTGAACGACTTCCAGGTCGAGCTGCTGATAAAGTATCGGCAGCAGCTACTAAAATAGAAATTACAGAAGTTGCAGGTACATCACCATGATGCGACTCAATCGCATTAATTACTGTTGCATTTTCGCCATGTTTACGAGCAAATTTTGCACCAATTTCAACGTGGCTTCCTTCAATTTCATAATCAATTGCTTTTCCTAAATCATGAAGTAAACCAGCACGTTTAGCCAATGTTTGATTTAAACCAAGTTCTGCAGCCATAATACCTGCTAAATGTGCCACTTCAAGTGAATGTTGTAAAGCATTTTGTCCATAACTTGTACGATATTTTAAACGTCCAATTAACATGACTATTTCTTTATCTACTCTTGATAATCCTAATTGGAAAATCGCATCTTCACCAGATTGACGAATAATTTCATTTAACTCATCTTTTGTTTTTTGGACAACTTCTTCAATACGTCCCGGTTGAATACGTCCATCACGAATTAAAATTTCTAATGATTTACGAGCAATTTCACGACGAATTGGGTCAAAAGATGAAATAGTAATCGCTTCAGGAGTATCATCGATAATTAAATCAACTCCAGTAAATTGTTCAATTGATTTAATATTACGTCCTTCACGTCCAATAATTCTACCTTTCATTTCTTCAGAAGGAAGTGAAACAACTGAAACAGTTTTTTCAATCGTTTCTTCTTGTGCATAACGATTAATTGCCGTTGAAATAATTTCACGTGCTAATAACGAAGCCTTTGATTTTGCTTCTTCTTCTTGATCTTTAATATATGCTGTGACTTCTTGACTCATAGATTGTTCTACTTGTTTAAACAGTTCTTTACGAGCCTCGTTTGCACTCATCGCTGCAATTTTTTCTAATTCAACGACTTTCGCATCAATTTTTTCTTGTAATTGCTTTTCTAGTTTGTTTAGTTCTAATTCTTTTTGATTAAATTGTGAAACTCTTTGATCAAAAGCATCTTCTTTACTTTGAAGCATAATATCTCTTCGATCAATACTTTGTTCACGTTGTAATAATTTGTTTTCAAAATCTGTTGATTGCTGTTTTTGTACTTTGATTTCTTTTTCTGCTTGTAATTTTAATTCATAAGCTTGTGTTTTTGCATCAAGTATAGATTCTTTTACAATATTATCCGCCTTTGCCATAGCTTCATCAATAATTTTTGTTGCACTGACATTTGCTTTAGAAACTCTTATAGCATAATAAAAGCGTAATAATCCAACGCCAACTAAGACAGCTAGAACATAAGACAAACCAGTTAAAAACATATTTCCTGACATAATGTTCCTCCCTATTGTCTATGTTATATTCTTCAATATACATTCGTATTTTAAAACAAATACATTAATATTTTAAACTATTCCCTTACTTTTTGCAATAAAGGAATAAAAAAAAGAAGTTACATCGATAACTTCATTTTTTTAATTTGTTTGAGTTGTTTCTTCTTGTACTTCTTCTTGAATTTCTTCTCCACTAATTTTAGCACGAATACGATTTGAAATTTCTTCAAATACATCTTGATGAGTTTTTAAATAATTCTTAGAATTTTCTCGTCCTTGTCCAATTTTTTCACCTTTATAAGAATACCATGCTCCGCTTTTTTCAACAATTTCTAAATCAGTCGCTAAATCTAATACTTCACCGTCTTTTGAAATTCCTTGACCATAAATCACATCAAAAGAAACGCTTTTGAAAGGTGGAGCAACTTTATTTTTCACAACTTTTACATTTGTTTTATTTCCCATAATTTCAGTACCGTTTTTAATGGCTTCACCACGTCTAATTTCAATACGAATTGATGAATAGAATTTTAAAGCACGTCCTCCAGTAGTGGTTTCAGGATTTCCAAACATTACCCCGATTTTTTCACGCAATTGGTTAATGAAAATAATAGTACATTCAGATTTATTTAAACACCCAGATAACTTACGCAATGCTTTAGACATCAAACGAGCCTGTAATCCCATTTGCGAATCTCCCATTTCACCATCTAATTCAACTTGTGGCACAAGCGCTGCTACTGAGTCAACAATAATTAAATCAATTGCACCAGAACGTACCAATGATTCAGTAATTTCAAGGCCTTGTTCACCACTATCAGGTTGTGACAAAATTAATTCATCAATATTAACTCCTAAATTTTTCGCATAAACCGGATCAATAGCGTGTTCAGCATCTATAAATGCTGCTCGTCCACCTTGTTTTTGAACTTCAGCAATTGCATGTAGCGCTAAAGTTGTTTTCCCACTTGATTCAGGTCCATATATTTCAATAATACGCCCTTTAGGGTATCCACCAATTCCTAAGGCTAAATCTAAAGTCAATGAACCTGTTGGAATAACATCAATGCTTAAATCTGCACGATCCCCTAAACGCATAATTGAACCTTTACCATATTGTTTTTCAATTTGTTTAATTGCTTCATCCAAAGCTTTAAGTTCATTATCTTTTGTATTTTCTTTTGTTTTAGTTCTTTCTGCCATTTTTATCCCTCCTATTAATTTATACTCTTAAAATTTATAAACTACTTAATTTTATTTAAAATATTATTTATAGCAATGTCAATAGCCTCATTTACAATTTCAAAACGTCCACCACTTAAACGACATTCTAATACTTCAATCTCATCTAAATAATTAATTCCTATATACACTAAACCAACTGGTTTATTTTCCATCGCACTCGGTCCTGCATTTCCGGTAAAAGAAATACAAATATCGCTATTAAAAAGTTGACGTCCATTGCGACACATTTCTTTAGCAACCTCATAACTTACAACACCGTATTGTTTTACTAAAGAGGCATCAACCCCTAAAACATCAATCTTTATAGTTGTATTATAACAAATTAAAGAGCCTTGATAAACTTTAGAGGCTCCTGAGATACTTCCAATTTTGGCACCAAAATTTCCTACTGTAAAACTTTCACAACTAGAAATTGTTAAACCCTGCTTAGTTAATTGGCGTACTAAATTTTTCATTACATTGACTCCATAATAAAATGTTTATTTTTCATAAAATAATCTACTCCTGAAACAAATGAAATAATTGTCGCTAACCAAATTAAAATCATATCTACCGGAATATTAACAAAACAAAATGGAATATTATTTAATAACAGAAAAATAATCGCAAACATTTGTGTAAAAGTCTTTGCTTTTCCTAATTGACTTGCTGCTAAAACAACATTATTTTGAGCAGCTAACAAACGAATGGCATCAACTACAATATCACGACAAATCATAATAATGGCAATCGCCATATGAATACGATTTGTACTTGCTAAAATAATAATCAAAGAATTAACGAGTAATTTATCTGCAATAGGATCCATAAATTTTCCAAAAGTTGTCACTAACTGTTTATCACGTGCTATTTTACCATCTAAAAAATCAGTAAAAGAAGCGATTGCAAATAAAACCACTGCTACTAATTGATGAATGGGTAAACTTACTCCTTGTATATTAATGGCACTTTTTAAAGGAAATATAAATAATAATATAATAATAGGTACAAGAATAATTCTAAATACAGTTAATTTATTAGGTAAATTCATAGTCTACTCCTTTACAACATTGAATGTAATATTAGTTGCATCAGCTACTGCATTTTCTTCAGACATATCAATTAAAACATCATTGATATAATAACGATGGTATAAGTTATTACCATTTCGTAAAACGATATTTTGAACTTCATTGACATTAAATTTCAATTCCACTGTTTCTGGTGTATCTTCTGCTGTATTTTTAGAATTTTCATTATACACTCTTGATTCAAAATCTGAATATACTTTTCCATTCACTTTTAATTGTGACCAAGTTTTTGAAACAAACTCAAATTTCATTGTAAATTCTTGCATATCACTAGGAATGACTAAATCATATTGATAGACACCTCTACGTCTCACACTCACTTGAGGTACAACCGGTTGGTCTATTGTCGGTTGATCATCAACTGTGCCATTAGTTGAATCATCTTCTTGATTAGTTTCACCTGAAATATGCGTATTTGATGGGGCTTTAAAATCATCAGATGGGTTTTGAGTTAATTTAATCCCATACCAAATACTTATAATAATTAAAATAAAAACAACCGCAATAATTACATACTTTAAATATTGAATGCCAAAATGATTTTCATAAACCTTTTTACTTTTTGTATATTTCGGTTTAGAAAGATGAACAACCGGTTTACTTTCTTTCATTGATTTTTTTAGTTTAATCTCATCTTCTGTTTCTTGAAGTTCTTTTAAACTGATTTCACGAGTTAAAGTGACATATGTATCAACATATTCATCTGCATTAATTTTTAAATAATTTGCATATTTTCTTAAATACATTTTAATATATTGTTCATCGCCTTTATATTTAGCGAAATTACCTGCTTCTATATCTTTTAAAACACCAATTGAAATATGTGTGGCCTCACTAATTTCAGTTAGTGAAATTCCACGTGCTTGACGTTCTTCAAGTAGTTTTCTACCTAATTCTTCCACAGTATTCCTCCTAACTATCATTTTAACAAATACACGTTTTGAATAATTATATCATATATCTATTTAAATACAACTAACATAAATAATTTTTTCATATACAAAAAAATGCTGATTTTCAGCATTTAAAGGCCATCTCTGATAAGCCAAGTCCTGTTTTTCAGATTGTCATTTATCTACACTTTTGTGTCTAAACCTCAGTTGATTTCCCTTGGTTTAATTCCCCTACCAAATTTGGGTTTCTCGCAGGAGGAGTTTACCTCTTTTCATCTTATCTTTTCAAATAAGTTTAGTTTCTGTGGCACTTTATAACTTATCAACCATGCTTTAAAAGTTTAGGTCTTAGGTCTGTCGTCAGCAAAATACTGCCATAACTTATTGATTCGTTATGCACCCAAACTACAATCATCTCAGATTGTGCGAGCCTGGACTTTCCTCTACTTAATAATTAAGCAGCGACAATCTCTCAATAGCCGTTTTCGATTATAACATGAATTAAAAAAAACACAAGGTTATTCTTGTGTTTTAGCACCAAAAACTGCTTTTTCAAGTAAAGAGATACGTTTAATTAAATCCACTTGTGGTGATAACTGTTCTTCTAAAGAATGTACATTTTCATCACAAATTTCTTTTTCTTTAGATAATTTCGCAAGTTCAGCTCTAAGCTTTTCATTTTCTGCTTCTAATTCTTCTAACTGTGTGTTTGCCATTTTAATTAGTTTCGCGAAATTTTCATAGTCTTCTAAAACTGTATCTAAGAAATAATCCACCTCAGTAGAATTATATCCTTTAAAATCAACTTTAAATTCTTTATCTAGAATTTTCTTTGGCGTTAACTGAATTTTATAATCCATTCTATCACTTCCTCATATTTTATTGTTACAAATAACGCATTAAAAATCAATAGTTTAATTTAAAATATCTAAATTACTTTCATAAACTCAAAAAAAACAGTATAATAAAGACGGTGATATATAATGGTAAATTATCCAAATGGATTAAAACGAAATAGTATGGCTTCATTGGAAGTTAAAAAACAAGATACATCGGGACGAGGGTATTCGTTAGAAAATGCACTCAATGCTTCTAATGAGTTCTATTTAACTTTTAATAAAGCCGTCATTCATAAAAAACCAACCCCTGTACAAATTGTTAAAGTCGATTACCCTTCAAGAAATAAAGCAAAAATTACTGAAGCTTATTTTAAGATTCCAAGTACTACCGATTATAACGGTTTATATCGAGGTTGCTATATTGATTTTGAAGCAAAGGAATGTCGTCGCAAACATTTCCCTTTTCAAAATATCCACCCTCACCAAATTGAACATTTAAAAAAAGTCATTGAACACGGTGGGATTGCTTTTTTAGTTGTAGCCTTTTTTCATATTAATGAAGTCTATCTAATTGAAGCATCTTACGTAATTAAAAAATACAATGATCCTACTTTTAAATCAATGTCTTATGATGAAATTAAAGAAAATGGACATTTGATTAAACAAGGCTATAATCCTCAACTAGATTATCTAAAAGTTGTTGATCAAGTATTTTTCAAGGAGGTAAAATAAATGACAGAAAAAAATAAAAAAACACACTCAGGTAAAAAAGAAATTAACTGGAAACGTATTCGCAAAGTCTCGTTAAGAGTGAGTGCCATCGCCATTTCAGTTCTTTTGGTCATCGGAATATTCTTTGGTGTGAATTTTGTATTGGGAATTGTAAATAACCTTGAATTCGATCAAAGTAAATTATATTCAAATGAACCCTCTCCAATTTACGATCAAAATGGCGAAGTCATTTATACTTTAGGAAGTATGAATGATGGAACTCGTGAAAATATAACTTATGATGATTTACCACAAGTTTTAGTTGATGCTGTCGTAGCTACTGAAGACTCACGTTTTTTTGAACATAACGGTTTTGACTTACCACGTATCGTAAAAGCAGCACTAGGTAATATTGTTAGTGGTGGTATTACTAGTGGGGGTTCAACTATTACCCAACAATTAATCAAAAAATCTTTTTACGAAGACGGTAAAACAAATAAATGGCAACGTAAAGTCGGTGAAATCTTTTTAGCAATGGACGCTGAAAAAGTCGTCACTAAAGAAGACATCCTTGTCTTATATCTTAATAAAATTGCTTATGGTCGAGGAATGTCAACATTAGGAATTCAATCAGGAGCACGTTATTATTTTGATAAAGATGTTCAAAATTTAACTTTACCAGAAGCTGCTTTGTTAGCCGGAACATTAAATGCTCCCGATTCATTTGATCCATACTACAACTTAGAAAAAGCAACTAAAAGACGTAATGTTGTATTAGATTTAATGTATCGACATGGTTATATCAGTGAAGAAGAAATGATTAGCGCCAAATCAATTCCGGTTGAAAATACATTAAAGAAAAATTCTACAAGTTCTTCTAATCAATATCAAAACTATATCGATTTAGTATTAAATGAAGAGTTACCAAAATATTTAAAAGATGAAACTTTATTAAAAGCCTACCCATCTTTAAAAGGGTTAAACGTTCAAGAAACACCAGTTGAAATCCATACTTTCTTAAATACATCTTTACAAGATTATGCAGATTCCATTGCCTCTGGTGAAAACTTTAAATTTGCTAATGAATATATTGATGTTGGAGCGAGTATCCAAGAAACAACAACCGGAAAAATTGTAGGAATTATTGGTGGAAGAAGTTATTATGATAACGATACTAATAATATTAATCAATCCTATGAAAGACATCAACCTGGTTCTTCATTAAAACCTATCATTGCTTATGCAAGTGCTTTTGAATTTTTAGATTGGTCAACCGGTCATCCTACTGAAGATAAACCATGGGTAGACCCCGCAACTGGTCACTCAGTTAAAAACTGGAATAACCAAGTGACAAATAGTGAAATGTTACTTGAAGTCGCATTAGCTAACTCATTTAACTTACCTGCAATGCATACTATGGACGATGTCATTGCCAAAGTTTCAAGAGAAGGTATGATTAAATATTTAGAAGGATTTGGCTTTACGATGAGTGATGAAGCATTTTCATCAATTTATGCAATCGGCGGGTGGGAACATGGACCTTCACCTATTCAAACAGCAGGTGCTTATGCTACTTTGTCAAATAACGGAAAATATATCGAGCCTCATGCAATTGATTATATCGTGATTAAAGAAACCGGTGAAAAAATAGACATTCATAACTATTTAACACCGACTCAAGCAATTAGCGAAGAAAGTGCATTTATGATTACAGAAGTTATGCGTTCTTATACTAAATCTACTTATTCAGCAATGAGTATTCCATATAACGTTGCCGCTAAATCAGGAACAAGTGACTGGGGCGATAACGGAACTCAATATGGTATTCCTAATGGTGCAAGTAAAGATAGTTGGTTAGCCGCTTATACAGAAGATTACTCTGTTGCTGTATGGGTCGGTTACAATAGTGAAGGTATTAAAAAGGGATATTATCCAAAAAATGATGTCACCAAATACGCTCAACGAATATGTGCAATGTTATTAAAACAAGCACATGGTGGAACAACTAAGCGCTCTTATACGACACCTAGCGGTGTTACTCAAGCTCAAATGATTAAAGGCATATTGCCATATTCAAAACCAACTGCAGATACACCTGCAGAAAACATTATCACTGCTTGGTTTAAAAATAACAACATGCCAACTGATTCAAATATTATTAGTGGATTAAATGCTTTATCTTCATTTGAAGTCCAAGCGACTGAAAATCAAATTTCTGTTAAATTCGGAACATATGATAGTAGTGGCGAAGATCAAAAAGTTACGGAAATCTATGGTAAACCTGTTTATGTTGTTGAAATTCGTGATAGTTCAGGAAAAGTGTTACATACACAAACTAGCGAATCCCCAACATTTAATGTAAACTATAAATTATCCGAAAGCGTTCAAGTAGTCGGATATTACAGTCGTGATAAATCCCCTTCAATCAAATCTAACGAAATGACTTACAACATCACTATTGATAATAAAGAATCCTACACAATTCAATATTATCAAGATAGTTTAAATGGAAAATTATTAGGTTCATTAAAAGTCGAAGGAAAAATAGATGATGAAATTGACTTGAGTAAAATAGATGTCAATAAATATAAGCCTGAAAACTATGATAACGGGGTAGTCGATACAAGTAAATCAGCAACAAAAATTGTTAAAGGGGATAATGATATTGTTTATGTTGTTTACACTAAAAAGCAATCATCATCTTCCCAAGATGACCAAACTACTCAAAACTAAAACAACCACAGTTTGTTAGATACCAGTTTGAATTTATTTTAAACAACCAATAAGGATTGTTTCTTGTATGATATGCAAGAGCAATCCTTTTAATTTTGGTTATTCCCTTCCAATTCAATATAAAAAAACTAGAAACCATTATGATTTCTAGTAAACCTTATCATTAACGACGTGATTTTCGTAGCGGTTCTTTACAAATGTCATATAAAGAACAACTTTGGCAATTTGGATTAGTCGCCTTACAAAAATAACGACCAAAAAAAATAAACTGATGATGCCCTTTAATCCATCTATCTTTAGGGATTGCTTTGCAAAGTTTCTTTTCCACAATTTGAACGCTGTCTTCCTTTTTAGCAAACCCTAGACGTTTTGCAATTCTTTCAACATGTGTATCTACTGCAAAAGCAGGCACGCCAAAAGCAACTGAAACCACAACATTTGCCGTTTTTTGCCCTACTCCAGGCAGTTTTACCAATTCCTTAATTGTTCTAGGAACTTCACCATTATATTCTTCTATCAGCTTATTTGCCATTAAATGAAGTGACTTTGCTTTATTGCGATATAAACCAATCGTACGAATATCATTTTCTAATTCACTAACAGAAGCATTTGCATAATCTTCTACACAACGATATTTTTTAAATAAAGTATCGGTTAACTTATTGACACTTTGATCCGTTGTCTGTGCTGAAAGCATCACCGCAACCAACAATTCAAACTCATTAGAATGATTGAGTTCACAATGAGCATCAGGAAACATTGTATCTAATGTATTTAAAATCAAATCTAATTTATGTTTAATCATCTTCATCCCACCAATTATATTCTACAAATTCTTCATCATCAACAGCTTCAATTTTTTCTTTACCTGAACGTTTTATACCATTTTTAGTCCAATCAATCAATATCTTTTCAATATATCTAAATGAATGAGCATTATGTAATGTGGCTTCTTTTAAAGCATCTAAAATCATCTTATCACTATAACCAGACATTTTCCATTCTCTTAATGTCTCTAATTCCATTGGTGTTAAAGCTTTAGCAAATTCATTTTCAAATGCTTCTACTAAATTAACTCCTTCTATTTTAGTTTCACTGACTTCAACTTTATCAAACATTAGTTTTTGATAAAATAAATCTAATGAAATCGAAGTTCCTACCACTGAAATCATTTGTTTATTCACCAAACTAATTAAAATACTATCAATCAATTGCTTAGAATATGAAACATATTGCCCAATTAAATCATGTGTAATAATCTTAAAATTTGCATTTTTTAATGTATGAATTAAAAGTAACACCATTACTTCTTCTTCTTTTAAACCCAATTTTTTATACTTTAAAATCGCCAATCCTTTTAAATCTACTAATCCAAAATCCTTTAAAAATTTATTCATTTTACATCCCTAACTTCCAAACTCATATGTCTTAATCAACTCACCACTTAATGCATCAAAGTATAAATAATTTACACTTTGTGTAGTTTCTAAAATATACTGATAGCTCATTGTTTTGTTTTCATATCCTAATGTTAATTTAATAGTTGCACTGTCTATTCCATATTCATTAACTAAATAATTTTTGACTTCATCTTCATGTAAATTTTCAATTAATTCTTTTTTTACAAGTTGATCTCGGTTATCAAAAACATAAACTTCTTGGTCATCTTGTCCAATATAATATACTTGATGTCCATTGTATTGTTCAAAAGAAACAAAATCAACACTATTTGCTAAAGAAATTGTTTTTTTATGTGAAAACAATTCATTTTTTTGTTGATTATAAGGAATATGAACCATTCCCATAAATAAAACTATTGAAATTAAAATACTCAGCAATATAAAAAGAATAATATAAAATCGATATTTTTTCATAGACACCTCCAACTTTTTATATTATACATCAAAATAACTGGTGCATAAAGTTATTTAAAAAAAATCCTTCTAAGAAGGATTTTTAACGCTCATCATTTGACCCGAATATTAAAAACAAACGTAAAATTTGTAATAAAGTTGAAATAGCAGAAGCCACATAAGTAAAAGCAGCTGCTGATAACATTGCTTTCGCCCCATCAACTTCATCGCTTGCAATCATACCATTTGATAAAATAGATAATGCACGATTTGAAGCATTAAATTCTACCGGTAAAGTGACTAACTGAAAAATTAACATTCCACTAATTAAAAAGACACCTAATAATGCCATATTAAACATACTTGTAAATATACCGATAAAAATAGCAATCATTCCTAAAGTCTGACCAACATTAACTAAGGGTAAAATTGAATTTCTAAATATAAGTGCTTTATAACCAACTGAATGTTGCAAAGCATGACCAACCTCGTGAGCAGCTACAGCAATAGAAGCAATGCTATTTCCACTATATACTGCCTGTGATAAATTGACTACTTTTTTACTAGGATCATAATGATCACTTAACTGACCTCTAATTTGCCGTATTTCAACATTATATAATCCGTTTTGATCTAATATTCTTCTTGCTGTTTCATATCCCGTTAACCCACTTTTTGAAACTAAACGACTATATTTAGTATAGGCACTTTGAACTTTCATTTGGGCAAAAAACATAATTATAAATCCAACTATAATTAACATATTCCCTAACATATAATTTCCATACATATTAATCACCTCGTAAATAATATTTTAACTCATGTTTATGAACTTAGTATGTCGCTTTAAAGAAAAAAGATGCACTATTGCATCTTATCTATATTCATTGTATCTTTTAATCTATTACTAGGTTTAAAAGTTAAAGTTTTTGAAGCCGGAATTGTCATTAATTCTTTAGTTTTGGGACTGACACCTATTCTTTCGCGGCGATGATTTACTTTAAAAGTTCCAAAGCCAGAAATTAATACTTTATCCCCTGAAAGCAAGCTATCAGTAATTGTGTTAAAAACTGTATCCACCAATGCTTCCGCTTCTTTTTTCGTTAAATTTTTCTTTTCAGAAACAGCATCAACTAGCTCTTTTTTATTCATTAAAATCCTCCATCCCTAAATAAAATCGAACGAAATTATAATAGCATTTTTAGATTTCATTTTCAACAAACTTTAATACTTTTCACACTAAATTTTTGCCCATATAATCAATATATTTTTGTATGCGATTACATTACAAAACAATAGCGATGACATTTGTTTTTCCTTTATTAACAACTTTGCTTAAAATATCATGAATACGATGACATGTCATCTCTGGAATAGTCCCTAACTTCATTCTCATCCCTTCGCTAATGACATCTCCTAATTTTCTACCAAACACTTCACAATCATAAATTGCCTGTGGATTTGTTTCATGTTCTTTCATTAAATAATCGATAAACATTTCGGCTTGTTGCTTTGAGCCAATGATAGGTTCAAATGCATTTTCTAAATCTACTCTTACCATATGAATAGTTGAAGCATTAGCTTTAATTTTTATACCATAACGTGGCCCTTGTTTAACAACTTCAGGGGTTGTGAGTTCAATTTGATCTAAACTTGGTAAAGCAAATCCGTATCCTGTACTTCTAACCATCATTAAAGCATCTTTAATACCATCATATTCATTTTTAGCAAGGACTAAATCTTGTAGAAATCTTATAAAATCTGCTTTATCTAATCGTTCTAAGCCAATGATCTCCATCAAAATTTCATTATATAAACCTGCTTTAATTCGTATATCCACACTTGCACTACCTTGTGTTGTATTGATATCTGTGATTTTAGATTCTTCAATGGAATCAAATGTAGATAACTTTTCAATCACTTTTTTTACATCTTTTAATTTATTAATCTCACTAAGTGAATCTATAATACTATTATCAATATCTTGCTTTAACCAATGATTTTTTTCCATCACTGCTACCCATTTAGGGACATTGACTCTAACATTAGTAATTGGAAATTCATATAAAGCAGCTAGTAATAAACGATGAATATCTTCGCTATTCATATCAATAACACTCATCGCAATAACCGGAACATCGTATTCATTTCTTAATTGATTAACGCAACTTTCGCAATTAAAACTATGTGGATCGGTTGTATTAACAACAACGATAAATGGTTTACCGATTTTATTTAATTCTTCAATAACCTCTTTTTCAGCCACTTTATAACTGTCTCTTTCAATATCTGTAATACTACCATCACTTGTCACAACAATACCAATTGTAGAATGGTCTTGAATTACTTTTTGAGTTCCAATTTTAGCAGCTTCATCAAATGGAATAGCTTCCATAAACCATGGTGTTTTAATTAAACGCACGCCATTTTCATCACGATATCCTTTAGCATCATCAATAACATATCCAACACAATCCACTAATCTTACATTAATATCAAAATCTTCTTCTACTTTTATTTTGGCAGCAACATTTGGAATAAATTTCGGTTCAACCGTCATAATCATTTTACCTTGACCAGATTGAGGAAGTTCATCTGTTGCTCTTCTTTTTTCCTCCTCATCTTCAATAAATGGAATAACTGCTAATTCCATAAATCGTTTAATAAAAGTTGATTTTCCTGTACGCACAGGTCCGACAATACCTAAATAAATATCCCCTTTGGTACGCTTGCCAATATCTAAAATTACTTGGTCCATAATATTCCTCCGTTTCACAAAAGTATATGAACAAAAAAATAAAATAGAACAAAAAAATAACGACTCATCATCGTTATTTTTTAATTAGTTCATAAAATCTCTTGGAATTTTATCTTTTTTAACCATTTCAATAATTTGGTCTTCTTTAGCCTTAGAAACTTGCTGCCCGGCAATTTTAGAGATTTGCTGAATAAGATCTCTTAAATTACTTTCTGCCGTTAAATCCTTTGATTGAAAGCTACTAGCTAATGATAAAATATCCTCTTTATTAACGTTTGTTTTATTTGCCACTTTATTTAAAAATTGTTCTTGATTTTTTTTCATAAAATACCTCCACTTATACATATGTGAAAGTATGATAAATGGTTACACTTCAGTTTTTAAATCTCTTAACATTAATGATTTAACTTCTTCTCTAGGATTAGCTCCTTGATATAAAACGCGATAAATAGCACTGGTAATAGGCATTTCTAAGCCCGGATAGTTCACTAAGTCTTCATGAATAATTTTACAAGTACGAATACCTTCAACTGTTTTAGTATTTTCTTTCATAAATATAGTTGCATCGTTCGCTTTTCCAATTGCATAACCAGCTTGAAAATTACGTGAAAACTTTGATGAGCAAGTAACGACTAAATCACCAATACCGGTTAATCCTAAATATGTTTCAAACTTACCACCTTTAACTTTACCATAGCGAACAATTTCCGCCAGTCCACGAGTAATTAATGCGGCACGGGTATTATCTCCATACCCTAGACCCGCAATACAACCAGAAGCTAAAGCAATAACATTTTTTAATGCCACACTATACTCTGCTCCAATTTCATCGTCCAAACGATAAACTCTAAAATATTCATTTGAAAAAAGATGCTGTACTTTTTTAGCGATTTGCATATCTAAAGAAACTGCACATACTAAAGTTAACATTCTTAAAATAACTTCTTCAGCATGGCTAGGGCCTATTAGTGATACAATTTCATCTCGTTTATGTACAGATAAAACACTTCTAATTGTTTCACTCATTCGCATATTATTAACATTATCAAAACCTTTTGAAGCATTAATAATTGTTACACGATGATCTAATAATTGATCAACTTGTTCTAATACATCACGTACAAATTGAGTTGGAATAGTGATTAATATATATTCTGCTTGATCTAATGCTTTTTCTAATGACTTGGTTGCGATAATTTTTGAATCAATTTCAACATCAAAATATTTATCATTTCGATGTCTTAAATTAATATCTTCAATTTCTTGGTCATCTATCCCATACATCATCACTTCATGATGATTATCCACTAATACCTGACTAAGTGCAGTTGCCCAACTTCCTGTTCCTAATACAGCAATTTTACTCATATCTTAATCCCTCTTTCTAGCGATAATGTGAATTGGTGTTCCTTCGAATCCAAAACTATCACGAATACGATTTTCCAAATAACGTTTATAACTAAAATGTAAATACTCTGGATCATTTACAAATAATACAAATGTCGGCGGACATATCGCTACTTGATTACCATAGAAAATCTTTAAGCGACCACCATTAAAAGTTGTTGTGGGATTCATCGCTTGAGCATCTATTAATATATCGTTAAACACGCTTGTTTGCACACGTTTTTGACTATTTTCAAAGGCTTCTTTAATTAATGGGAAAATGTTTTGTACTTTTTGTGATGTTTTAGCAGAAACAAATACAATTCTTGCATAATCTAAATATTTAAATTGTGCTTTAATTTCTTTTTCCATTTTTTGCATTGTTTTACTATCTTTTTCAACTAAATCCCATTTATTAACAACAATAATAACGCCTTTACCTGCCTCATGAGCATATCCAGCAACATGTCGATCTTGTTCAACAATTCCTTGTTCACCATCAATTAACACTAAAATAACATCACTTTTTTCAATGGCAGATAATGCTCTTAAAATTGAATATTTTTCAATATTTTCATAAATGCGACCACGTTTTCTCATACCAGCTGTATCTACTACACAATATTTTTGATTGTCTTTTTCAAAATGTGTATCGATTGCATCACGAGTCGTTCCTTCAATATCAGATACAATTACTCGTTCTTCTCCTAAAATTGCATTTGTTAAACTTGACTTTCCAACATTAGGTCGACCGATTAATGAAAAACGTATTTCATCAGTTGCTTCGTTAGAAGTTTCTTCCGGTAATAATTCAATCATACGATCTAAAATATCACCAACACCGATCCCATGACTACTAGAAACAGCAATAGGATCACCAATTCCTAAAGCATAAAATTCATAAATATTATTAATAAACGCTTGGTCATCTATTTTATTAACTGCTAAAATAACCGGTTTTTTAGAACGTTGAAGCATTCTAGCGACAAATACATCATCATCATTCATACCTTCTCGTCCATTAACCACAAAGATAATTACATCTGCTTCTTCGATTGCGATTTGAGCTTGCATTTTAATTTGTTCACTAAAATCTTGATTTGCAATTTCAATTCCACCAGTATCAACTAATCTAAATTGACGAGTTAACCATGAACCAGTTCCATAAATACGATCACGTGTTACACCGGGTACATCTTCTACAATAGATACTCTTTCACCTATAATACGATTAAATAAAGTTGATTTTCCTACATTAGGACGTCCAACAATTGCAACAACTGCTTTTGCCATATTTACCCCTCCAATCTTTCATTGACTAATTTTAAAATAATATCAACAACTTCTTCAATAGTTAATAAAGATGTATCAATTTTAATAGCATCTTTAGCTTGAACTAAAGGTGAAAATTCACGATGCATATCATCATAATCCCTTTGTTCAATGTCTTTTTGAATACTTTCGAAACTACATTCTATATTCCTTCTTTGATTTTCTAAATAACGTCGTTTTGCTCTGGCTACTACACTTGCTTCTTGGTAAATTTTTAATTCAGCATGAGGTAACACAACACTGCCAATATCACGCCCATCTAAAATAACTCCTCCATTATGTGACATTTCTTGTTGTAATTTGACTAAATGTTCTCTAACTGCTTTATACTTTCCAACACATGAAGCGCCTTTAGAAATTTCATCTTGACGAATTTGAAGTGTGACATCATCACCATTTAATATCACACGATGATCACTGCATAATTTAATATGAATATTATTTAATGTATCACTAATAGCTTTTTCATCATTTAAATCAATTCCATGATTGATTAAATAATATGCAACACTACGATACATTGCTCCTGTGTCAATATAAGTATAATCTAAAATTTCTGCTAATCTTTTAGCAATGGTACTTTTTCCTGCAGCTGAAGGACCATCAATTGCAATTGAAATCTTTTTCATAATCTCCTCCATATTATACAAACGAAAACTAAGGTGCTAAGCCTTAGTTACTAAAATAAAAATAATTTCACAATATATCCCACTAAGCATACCAAACATATACTTAAAACAACAATTAATCCAGTTAAAACTTTCATCATTATTCCCGGTTCTTCTTCATCTTGAGTCTCTTCGTTAATCTCAATATCTTCTTCATCAACTTCTAATGATTGAACTTTAGCCTTTGACTTTTTTTCTTCTTTAGGTTGAACAACTTCTTTTTTCGATTCATTTTCTTCTTTACTTAAAGGTTCAAAATCAAATTCTGAAGTTAATTCAAAGCCACTATCTTCATCAATTTTTAAACCTGGATTAGATACAATTTTTTCTCTTTCAACTTTAGGTTTAGAACTATTACTGTTAATTTGACTTAAAATATCTAAACGTGTGTTATAAGATTCGCCTTTTCCTGATGTCACACGTACTTTTGAAATTGCTTTTTCAACATTTTCAATTGATTCTTGATCAATTTCATCAGCTAAAATCTCACTTGTTTCAAACATTACTGGTTTTTCTGTTTGTTGTTTTTGACGATATTCCTTTAATGTAGGAATAAAGAAACTATCTTCTTCTACTTCGTTTTTTTTTATATCTTGTTTTGGTAAAGTCGCATCATCATTCAAAGACTCTCTTAAATCACGATACTTCTTCACTCTTGACATTTTTTCCATGTAAATCACCACCTCTTGCATTATATCATACTTTATAATATATTTGATAGCAAATATAAAAATTTCTTTCATTTTAAATTGACATGGTTTATAATAGAATACGTAATAAAGGAGGTCATAATAATGGCAAAAGTTAGAGTTAATGGAAATTGCATCGGTTGTGGTGCTTGTACTGGAGTATGCCCAGAAGTATTTGATTTAAATGCAGACGGACTTGCTGAAAGCATTATCGGTGAAGAAGTACCTGAAGATTTAGTTGATGGTGTAAAAGAAGCAGCTGAATCTTGTCCAGTAGATGCTATCGAAGTAGAATAATCTACAAGAACCCTATGGGTTCTTTTTTTATGTCCACTTACTATTTTTGACAATATTCTTCCAATGCTTTTTTATCAATAATCATCACCTTTTTATAACCTAATTTAATATAACCTAACTCCTTAAAATGATTTAACACATTAGTTACTGTCACACGGTTCATTCCCACAAAATATGCAATTTCTTGATGCGAATAGGGAATACAAGTTGTACTAGTGTTGCGATCCACATTTGCAATTGAAGTTTGTTCAATTAAAAATAAGCTACTTTTTGAAATCAATCTAAAAATATAAATGATGTAATTGATTAGAGACATGATTTAGATTACGAATCAATAATTTAAATAAAATTTCCATTAAAGTCATATTTTGATTAAAGTAAGGAATTAAATTTTCTATTTGTAACGCATATAACTCCATCTCATTAATTGCTTCAACATTAGTTGATCTTGTTGTATAACTAAAAAAAGAAGATTCTTCAAAAATACGCCCTTTTTCTACAATATCCATAGTCATTTCTTCTCCATCTAAAGACATAAAATAAACTCGTACCCGTCCTTTTTTAATGACATAAAACTGATTAGATAAATCCCCTTCAAAATAAATATATTAGCCTGGTTGGTAGTGTTTAATTTCACTTACTTTTTCAAAATAAGGATATAAATCTTCTGTTATTTTCGTTTCTTCCATTATTTCACCTCATTTATACATAAATTGTAACATAGATTACATTCTTACGTCATCAAAGATGTTAAAATCCTAATGCAAAAAACAAGAAGGGTAAATGATGAAAAATGTAAAAACAATCACTGGAATTTTAATTGGAAATTTTATCTTGGCATTGGGAGTTACAATGTTTGTTGTTCCTTTTGGTCTGATTTCTGGAGGGGCAACTGGAGTATCTTTAATTATGCAACATTATTTTAATATCCCATTAACGGTTACAATATCTTTTTTAAATATAGCAATGCTTGTTATTGGATTTATTTTTTTAGGTCAAAAGTTTGCTTCAACGACTTTATTAAGTACCTTTATTTATCCTATTTTTTTAGATTTTTGTCTATCATTTGATATTTTAGAACAAATTTCAGATAATATGCTTCTTTCAAGTATTTTTGCGGGAGTGTTTATTGGAGCAGGAGTAGGTTTAGTCTTAAAAATGGGAGCAAATACTAGTGGAATGGATATTCCTTCAATTATTTTAAGTCGTAAATTTAAATGGAATTTAAGTATTGTGATGTACAGTATTGATACTGTATTATTATTAATTCAAATCACTTTTTCTAAACCAAGTGATGTATTATATGGACTAATCGTTGTATTGACGACTTCACTTTCTGTCAATCAAATGCTTATCTTTGGAAATTCTAAAATAGAATCATTCGTGATTAGCTACGAATATTTACAAATCAAAGATTTAATACTTCGCCAAATGGATTTAGGGGCAACTTTAATCCCTATTGAAACCGGATTAGAGATAATCCAAAAAAAAGGTATTTTATACATTTTATCCTCTCGTGATATTAGTAAAGTTAAACAAAAAATACTTGAAATAGATCCACAAGCTTTTATGACGATTCATACCATCAAAGAAGTTCATGGTCGAGGATATACCATAAGTCGTTAAATATTTAAAATACAAAACGATACAATCAATCCTTCATTTTGATAACACTTAACTTAGATAATACATATTCATTTTAGTCTTAGACACATTATTGTCTAAGACTTTTTTGTACTAACATTTTAATTAAATACATACATTATTACTGGTGATAGAATGAAAAAAATGATAATTATGGTTTTATGTTTAATTTTAACAACAACTTCAGTTAATGCCACAGAGTTTATAGCCAAGAATTATATTATTTTAAACGCTGATACAAAACAAGTTTTAGAAGGTAAAAATATTCATCAAACACAAAGTGTCGCTAGTATTTCTAAAATTATGACTGCGATATTGGCGATTGAAAACTGTCCTTTGAATCAAGAAATTGTTGTTAATGAAAGTATTAAAAAAGCCTATGGAAGTGCCGTCTATATACATATCGGAGACACGATTACCATGCAGGATTTATTATATGGACTAATGCTTCGTTCTGGTAATGACGCGGCTTTAGCTATTGCTGATTATGTAGGAGGAGATATTGACCATTTTGTTGAAATGATGAATACCAAAGCAAAAGCACTTAAAATGACTAATACCGTTTTTTCAAACCCCAGTGGCTTAGATGAAGAAGATGCCGGCAATATTTCTAGTGTCTATGATATGGCTTTATTAATGTCATATTGTATTAGTAATCCTACTTTTGTTGAAATTTCAGGAACAAAACAATACAAACGTCTTGATGGTAATGGTTCGTGGTCAAACAAAAATAAATTACTTTATAACTATGAATATACCATTGCCGGTAAAACCGGATTTACTAAAAAAGCTAAACGAACACTCATCAACGCCGCTAAAAAAGATGATATTTCACTTGTTGCTGTCACATTTAATTGTGGTGATGATTTTGCTTTCCATGAAAATTTATTTAAAACTTATTTTGAACAATTTGAGCAAATTAAACTTTTTACAAAAGGTGTAAACGTCATCGATCATTACCTATTCAAACTCGATAAAGATTTAACTTTCCCTATTCAAAAACAATCAAAAGCCCCCATTTCTTATGAAGTCAGTAATCAACATATCGAAATCTTTTATGGCGAAAAATCATTAGGACAATACCCATATCAATATATAAAACTGCCTTTTGTCTATAAACTTCTAAAAACAATCAAAAGGTTCATTTATGAATAAAATCTGGTCAGTGGGGATTGTTTTGTGTTTGATTTATGCTTTAATCATGCACCTTGAAAATGAAGTCTTTAATTTATTTTTCACCATTGGCCAAGATAGTTTTACCATGAGTTTAAAACTATGTTTAAACGCTTGTTTTTTTAATGGTATTTTAAACATTGCCTCTGCTTCAGGTTTACTTGATAAAATTTCTCATTGTATTTCTCCATTTTTGCGTCTATTTTTTAAAGATGTCCCTAACACAACACTTGGTTTTATTAGTGTACATTTAATCGCTAATTTATTTGGTTTAGGAAGTGTCGCTACAATTAGTGGTTTAAAAGCGATGAAATCACTTAAACAACTTTATCCAAAAGGACTGTCTAAATCAATGATGACGTTATTTATTTTAAATACTACCGGCCTTTCTTTTTTTCCTACGACTGTTATTTCACTAAGACAAATGTATCAAAGTAATGAACTGACTTCTTTTATTCCAATAGCCTTGCTTATTAGTTTAATAAGTTTATCCGTTGGTTTAATGATCATTCACTGGGGGCATTATCATGACTAAAATTATGCTTATTTGTATCGCGGTGATTATTAGTTATGGTTCAATTAAAAAACAAAATTGTTTTGATTTATTTATTGATGGAGTTAAAGAAGGAATTAAATTACTTATTCCGATGTTCTGTTCACTAATGGCATTAATGTTTTTTATCAATTTACTAACTACAACAAAATTAATTGAAACCCTTACCCATTTACCTATTTTATCAAATTTCTCTAGTGAAATTTTATCGATGATGTTTTTACGTCCGTTTTCTTCAAGTGGCTCGTTGTTACTGCTTGAAAAGTTGTATCAAACTTATGGTTTAAATCATTTTTATAGTATGGTTGGAACGTTAATTCAATCTTCTACCGATACAACTTTATATATTGCAAGTTTGTATTTAGGGGGATTAAATATCAAAAACGAGAATAAAGCCATTTATTTAGGATTGTTTTTAGATGCCCTTTCTATCTTTTTAGCTTTCATCTTTACAATAATTTACTTTCTTTTATAAGTTATTTCTAGTATAATGCAAATGGGTGATAAAAATGGAAAGATTACAAAAAGTAATTGCTAAAAGCGGAGTGGCTTCAAGAAGAAAGGCTGAACAGTTAATTGTCGAAGGAAAAGTTGAAGTCAATGGTGAAATTGTCACTGAACTTGGAACAAAAGTTAAAAAAGGAGATTTAATTCACGTTGAGGGTAAATTAATTGAAAATGAAAATAAAGTTTATTTTGTTTTATATAAACCTAAACAAATGATTTGTTCAGCAAGCGATGAATTAAATAGACCTTGTGTGGTAGATCTTTTTGAAGATATAAAAGAACGTGTATATCCTGTTGGACGTTTAGATTATGATTCAACTGGTTTATTATTAATGACAAATGATGGTGAATTTGCAAATTTAATTATGCACCCTAGCTCTCATTTAGAAAAAGTTTATGATATTACAGTCAAAGGTCTTGTAAGTGGTGAAACTTTACACAAACTTGAAAAAGGGATTTATTTAGATGGCACTAAAACATTACCATGTAAAATTAAAGTTGTTCATAAAAACTTGGAACATCAAAATACACGCCTTAAAATTAAATTAGTTGAAGGTAAAAATCGTCAAGTACGTCGTATGTTTGAAGCAGTCGGACATAATTTAATACGTTTACATCGTGAGTCTATCGGAAATTTATTTTTAAAAGGAATGGCTCCTGGTGAATATCGTATTTTAAAGCCACAAGAAGTTAAAGATTTAAGAAACATGGCTTTAGAAAAGAAGGAACGCAATAAAAACTTTAAAAAACCGGTTAAAACAACTTGGCAAAAAAACAAAAAATATCAACGATAATTTGTTTGAAACAATGAGTAAATTCATTGTTTTTTTTATTTATAAAAGTTAAATACAAGATGATAAGACTTAAATTTATCTAAATATAAAAAATTGACAAAGTCTAGATTTAAAAAATCTCACTTTGCCGACGCTTTAAAACTCTCTATTTAACTTTTAACTAGTGATAATAATTCAATAGGTTGTTTAAAAACAAAATCTGCTTGTTCCATATCTTGATTTAAAACAGATCCCCATTTCGCATAAGCAAAATCAATCTGAGCATTTTTGGCAGCTTGATAATCAGATAATGCATCTCCGACATATAACGCCTCATCTGCTTTGACATTTAATCGTTTTAAACATTCAAATAAAGGTTCTGGATCAGGTTTATGTTTTGAAGTATCGTCTGCTAAAACTACTGCTTCCATATATTGATCAATTCCTTTAAAGACACAATCTATCTCATATTGTTTTTTAGTTTTAGCTGAAACAATGGCTTGTTTAAAATGAGTTTTAAATGCTTCAAAGACTTGTTCAAAACCATCATAAAGCATAGCCCCTTCTTCATACTCATTAACATATTTAACCCATCGTGCATATGTTTCTTCTTTATTAGCCACTTGTAATTCTTCCATCACTTTCATACCGGGATAAGCGGCAAATTTTAATACTTGTTCAAAATTCTAATCCTAACCCGTTTTTTCTTTAATAATTTTTATGAGGGGATACATATTCATATTTAATGTGTTTAAAATCGTCCCGTCTGCATCATAAATAATTGATTTATACTTTTTCATCAACTTCCCTCCTTAAAATTTAATAGATTACTTCCCTATAATTTTATAAATATAATCAATCTAATGGTAGTCGTCTCAAATTATACCTTTAAAAAGTCGTGTACACTACTCATTCATTATAGTATGCTTTTAAAATGTTAACTATAAAATCACTTTAATTATTTTACTATTTATTTGATATTTATGCAATTTGGTGAAATTCATTTTTGATGTTTTGTAATTGACAAAAAGTAAAATAAAACATACAATATAAATGAAAAGAACGTCTTCAGGGCAGGGTGAAATTCCCGACCGGCGGTAAAGTCCGCGAGCGAAAGCTGAATTGGTGAAATTCCAATACCGATAGTATAGTCTAGATGGGAGAATGACATTTTAAATATTCAAAATGCCTTTTTGTCGTGAAGATTAGTATTTTCACGATATTTTTTATTTTAAAAGGAGGAATATTTGTGAAAACTACTAAAACAAAAAAAATGACGTTAATTGCTATTTTAGCCGCACTGGGAATGCTTTTAAACTTAATTGAAATTCCCTATCCACTAGCCCCTTGGCTAAATCTTGATTTATCTGAAGTTGTCGTATTAACTGCGGTTTCTTCATTAGGAATTATTCCAGCATTTTTTGTATGTATTTGTAAATTTTTAATTTCTATTATGTTTAAAGGCCCGGTTGGTCCTATTGCCATTGGACAAATTACCGCCTTAATTGCCTCAATGACAATATGTGTTTCATTTTATACTTTAAAAAAAGTATTACATTTTAAATCACAAGGATTAAATTATATCATCAATATGTTAATCACAATGTTGATATTTGCTTTTGTAATGTTTATTATCAATTATTTATTTGTCACACCGACTTATTTAATGAATAAACCAATGTGGTATTCAAATTTACCTTTTGATGTAGACATTATGGCATTTAATCAACAATATGGTGGAAACATTACCGTCCCTTCATTTTTAAACTTTATGTCCCCTTATGGACAAGCCATCTTTATTATTTATTTTCCATTTAATTTTATTAAAGGGATTATCTGTGCCATTGTTTATAAATTTATCCAACCTTTAGAAAAGAAATTTATTCACTAACCATTAGGTTAGTGTTTTTTTATCACACATTAATTTTAGAGTATATGTATTTTGAAATTAAAAAACAAGCATTAAATAAACCTAAAATGAACCTCGTTATTTGAACACTGAAATAATAGAGGTTCATTTCAGAAGTCAAAACATCTAACATTTCTAATAAAACTAATTCATATAAATATTAACAACTTCTTTTAACTGTTCTAAATCATATCCCTCATACACTTTAAGCAGCAATACTTGTTTTTGCTTTTGCATAATAAACAATTCATTATTTAGTGTATAAATTCTATCCACTTGATATTTACTTGCATCTAATTTTTCATAAGCACTTAAATCTTTATTCCGTTCTTTAGACAACTCATTAAATATGATATTGGCTAATTTTATTTTTTCACATTTATAATAACGTTCCTCCAATTCAACATCAAACGGATTAGGATTGTTATAAATATTAGTATAATGATGTTGATAGTAATAACTATAATCATTAATCCACATTGTCTTTGATCTTTCATAATTATAATAAGAACTACAATTTTCTAAATATTTGTCATCAAATTTTAAATAATTCTTATATTCAATTTTGGGTAAAATATTAGGGATAAATTTAAATGGTTGAAACTTAAGTATACAAAATGTAAAACTTGATACAAGTATGAATGTCAATAACATTAAGTAATGTTTCTTCAATCCTTTATGAGCCAAATAGTAACCTACATTATAACAACATTGGCATATCAACAATATTATAATGACATATATATCGAATAATAAACCAATGATTAAAAACCATAAATTATGAATCAATAGTGCATAAATTAATTTAATCAATTCATAAACCATAACTATAAATATTACATTTTGAGTATTATTTTTAATCGGTTTAACTTCAACATTCATTCCTGTTTTTATACTTTTTTTAAACTTTTGAATTTGAATTATCTTTTTAATTAAGTGAATAATACGTCCACAGCCTAACAGTAAAATTGTTGATGTTAATATGAAATAATAGTTTTCAAGTATATGAAAATTAATTGGCTTGACAAAAAATGCCATAAACAAGGCTAATAATACTATATTTAAAAATAATTGATAATATTGACTAGGTTGAAATTCTAAAATAGTTTTAGTCGTAATGTAATCATCTGTTTGTAATGGGGGAATATTTGGAGTTGTTGAAGTGAAGATATAAAAACAACCAGTATAAGTAATATAATGCCATGAAGACGCTTCACATAATGCGATATATTCTTGAATTTCAGGTAATGTGTCATATCTATAAAATGATGATTTTGAAATTAAATCGACGTTAAAATAAAGTGTTTGTGGTTTAATTTTTTTAAATAAAATCCATTTTCCCATTGCTTTAGTCACTAGCCAGCCCGATTGTGCTTTTTGTTTAAAGTATTCATTGAGTTTTGTGTAATTATAGATATCGTAAGAAACGTATTCAAGTTTGTATTTATTCATCAATGATTCTTCCTTTTTTTAATATCATTGTTCCTTCTTCTACTTGTTGAATTAAACGTTTTCTTTCTTCTAATAATAATTTCAATCCCTTATCTGCAATTTGATAAACTTTCTTACGACCTTCTCCTGAAACTCTTTGAATAAATTGTTCTTGTTCAAAACGTGATAATAATGCATATAAGGTTCCTGCTCCTATTTGAACACGTTGATGACTGATGATTAAACAATGTTACATGATTTCATAACCATATCTAGGTTCAATTAAACAAAGCAATACATAATACATTGATTCGGTTAATGTTTGAAACTCTTTTCTAGGCATATTTTCACTTCTTTCAACTATAACGATATTCGATATATCTTTCTACTTATATTATATCATATTATAGCGAAAAAAAAGACAACTTTACGTTGCCTTAATTAATATGTGCTTTAATTTGACAAAATGCGTTTGCGATATTTAATCCATGATCTCCAATTCTTTCAAAATCAGATAACATATCTGTAAACAGTGCACTGTTTTCTAATGTACAAGATTTTGATTTTAAGCGTATTAATTGATTTAAAGAATATAAACGTGTTTTTTGATCCATTTCTTCTTCTAAATCAGCCACTTTTTTAAGCATCGCTTCTATATCTGTATCTTCATGAATTTCAAGTAACTCTAAAATATTTTTAGACATTAATTTCATTTCTTCAACTTCTTGACTTGCTTCTTTAGAAAAACCTTTTCCGTTTTGATGAATTTGTTTTGCTTGTGAAGCAACGTTTGTGGCATGATCTCCAATTCTTTCTAAATCCCCAACAATTTTAAAATATTGGCTGATACGTTTAGAATCATCGATTGGTAATTCTAAAGCAACAACATTTGAAATATATTTAACAATTTCTTTATTCATATAATCAATATATTGTTCATTTTTCATCACTAAATCGTATTTTGAAGAATCGTATGTACTGACTAATTCATAACTAATATCAACATTATTTTTAGCAAACTCTAGCATTCTTTGTATTTCTTTAAATAATTGGCTAAACATAATTGTAGTCGTTCCAATATGATACTCAGTATTCACTGTATTTAAGTATTGTAAATGCATTTGATCTTTCTTTTCTTCTTTAACATCAGGTAAGATTTTATATGCTAAATCAGCAAGTTTATAACCAAATGGTAATAAAATAATTGTTGTTGCGATATTAAAAATTGTATGTACATTTGCAATTTGTGCTGCTACATTTGTAGGAGTTAAAGATTCTACAAAAGATGTAAATGAAGTTGTCATACAGATAATCACAAATATAATTGTACCAATAATATTAAATAATAAATGGATAATTGTTGTACGTTTCGCATTTCTATTTGTACCTATTGAGGCTAATACGGCTGTAATACAAGTCCCGATATTTTGCCCAAATAATACATAAACCGCACTTGATAATTGAATAACTCCAGATATTGCCAGTGCTTGTAAAATTCCTACCGAAGCAGATGATGATTGGATAATTGCAGTAAAAATGGCACCTGCTAAAATTCCTAAAATTGGGTTTTGGAAATTCGTCATTAAACCAATAAATGCTTCTGATTCTCTAAGAGGCATCATTGCTGTACTCATTAAGTCCATTCCCATAAATAAAATCCCTAATCCTGCAATAATTTCACCTACTGAGTTTGCTTTACGATGTTTAAAAAAAGTTGCCATTACAACCCCAGTAATCGCAAATAATGGAGCAATTTCACTGACATCTAAAGCAATCAACTGACCAGTAATAGTCGTTCCGATATTTGCCCCCATGATAATCCATACGGCTTGGCTTAACGTCATTAAACCAACGTTTACAAATCCAACGACCATTACTGTTGTTGCAGATGATGATTGAATAATTGCAGTAATCAGTGCACCTACAAAGACCGCTAAAAAACGATTTGAAGTTAATTTTTCTAATATTGTTTTCATCTTGTCACCTGCAGTCATTTCAAGACCACGTGACATCATATTCATCCCATATAAAAACAGCGCCAAACCGCCCATTAATGTTAATACATATGATAATTTCATAAATACTCCTCCAACTTATTTTTCACTTATACTTTACCATAAATTAAACTAATGTAAATAAACTTAACATAAACTTAACGTATAATTAATATTTTTTTACATATAACTATATTAGAGGTGGCATATGAAAATTCTTATTATCATCTTACTTTTTCTACTATTTATTTTAGGAATGATTTTTCTGTACTGTTCACTTATTACAAGTGCTAAAATATCTCATCATGAAGAATTTGAAGAAACACTTTATCAAATAAAAGAAAACGCTAAACATCATGTTTAGCGTTTTATAGTATTTATATCTATAATTATTTAACTTCAATTAAATGTAAAAAGTTAGTTGTTCCAGAAACACCAGGTGTTCCTCCAGTAACAATAATACTTTCACCGGCTTTAACCCCATGTTCTTTTGCAATAATTTGAGATAAATTAATTAAAGCTTCACTTGTTTTCATTGAACTACAAATCGCTGGAATAACTCCCCAATTTAAAGCTAATTTATTAATTGTATCCTTATCAGGAGTTGCTGCAATTAATAAACATTCAGGACGATAACGTGACATTTTTTCAGCAGTAAAACCAGATTGTGTAAAGGCAATAATCGCTTTAACATCAAATTGCATTGCAAGTTCTGCCACTGATAAACAAATGGCTTCTGATTTATCAGCCGGTGCTGTACGCAAAGCACGACGATGTAAATGACCATAATCAATATTTGCTTCTGTTGTTCTAGCGATTTGAGCCATCATTTGAACTGACTCAACAGGATATTTTCCAGATGCAGATTCTCCAGATAACATAATTGCATCAGTTCCATCATGAATTGCATTAGCTACATCACTCACCTCTGCACGAGTTGGACGTGGATTTTTTTGCATACTTTCTAACATTTGAGTCGCTGTAATAACCACTTTCCCCATCGCATTACACTTCTTAATTAATTTCTTTTGAATAACAGGAACTAAATCTGCAGGAATTTCGACTCCTAAATCACCACGTGCCACCATAATTCCGTCGACAACTTCTAAAATTTCGTCCATGTTGTCAACCCCTTCTTGATTTTCAATCTTGGCAATAACTTTAATATCAGGTTGATTGTTTTCAACTAATACCTTTTTAACATCTAATACATCTTGTGCACGTCTTACAAAAGAAGCCGCAATAAAATCTACTTTATTTTCACAACCAAATGCAATATCATCAATATCTTTTTGAGATAAGTAATCGAAACCTAATTTAATTCCCGGAACATTAATTCCTTTTTTATCTTTTACAATCCCTTCATTTAAACAAGTACAAATAATATCTTTTCCTTCGATTTTTTCAACCACTAAAGCAATTTGTCCATCATCGATTAATATATTTCCCCCAACAGCAACATCACGATATAATTGTTTATAACTAATACTAAATCTATCACTATTTCCTAAAATATCTTCTTGCACAATTGTTACTTTTTGACCTTTTTGTAACTCCGCGATTCCATTTTCAAAATCACCTGTACGAATTTCAGGTCCTTTAGTATCTAATAAAATTGCAACATTTGTATTTAAACTTTCATTAATCTTTCTTAAAGTATTAATTTTTTCTAAATGTCCTGCATGATCCCCATGAGAAAAATTTAAACGCATGACATTCATTCCTGCTTTTACCATTTGAGTCAATACTTCTTCTGAAGATGAAGCAGGTCCTACTGTACAAATAACTTTTGTTTTCTTTAAACTCTGTAAATTCATTGCAAACCCTCCTAATTGATTGTCATATATATTTTAACCTATCTTTGTGATTTTTTAAACATTAATTATAGTTTATTTTTCATCTTCTTCACGATATTTAGCATCAAATAAATCTTCTTCTAAATTTTCATCTATATTAAAAGTTAAATTCGGTAATTCATCTAGTGATTTCAAATTAAAGGTATCCATAAATTCTTCACTTACCCCATATAAAATAGGTTTACCCGGAGTTTCTTCACGCCCTACTTCTTTAATTAAAGCCTTTGCTTGTAATCGTCTAATCATCGCATCAGAACTTACTCCTCTGATTTCTTCAATACGCAATCGTGTCACCGGTTGATTATAGGCAATAATCGCCAAAGTTTCCAAAGCCGCATTTGATAAACTAGCTTCGCTTTGTTTAATCATTTTTTCATAAAAGCTTTTATGTATTGGTTTTGTTGAGAGTTTATACTTTTCTGCTAGATATACAATCATTAAACCACTTTGTTCATTATGCTCATATGCTATCTTCAACTCATCAATCAACTCTTCGACTTCTTTTTTAGGAATCTCTAAAATCGTTGCCATTTCTTTAATTGAACGTCCTTCATCACCTGATAAAAATAACATTCCTTCAATAATTGCCAGTTTATCATTTTTATTTAGTAACATTACATTCCCTCCACAATAATTTCATTAAATTGATTTTCTTGGTAAATCTCTAACTCTTTTCGGTTCGCTAAAATTAAAATTGCTAAAAATGTCACCACAAAATAATGACGATTAGCTACCTCAAATAATTCTTCAAAATGTACCCGATGATGACGTAAAAGATAGTCACGAATTTCATCACAACGATCATCTATAGAAATTTCTTTTTTACCGACTGATGTAATTACCGGTGACATCAATAATTTACGTTGATACATTTTTTGCATTGCCTTCATTAAATCATATATTTCTAAATTATTAGGAATCATATCAGTTGTATCAATCACAAACTCGTCCATTGAACTGCTAGGTTTAATAAAAATCTTTTGACGTTCTTCATACTTTTGACGAAAACTTTCCACAACATCTTTATATTTTTTATATTCTAATAATCGATTAATTAAAGCAGCTCTAGGATCTTCTTCATAATCAGATTCAATTTTAACCACTTCTACTGGTAATAACATTTTACTTTTCATCTCAATTAAGTAACTTGCCATCACAAGATACTCACTTGCTACTTCTAAATTTAAAACTTGTGATTGATGAATATATTCTAAATATTGCGAAGTGATTTTAGATACCTCTAAATTCTCTAAATCCATTTCTTTTTCTTTAATTAAATGTAATAATAAATCTAGCGGTCCTTCAAAATCTGCTAATGTTACTTGATATTCTTCCATAATTTCACCTCTATTCAACCATTTTAACAAAATCTAAAAAATAAAACAATGTCATAAATCCTCTTAGATAAAGTATTTTAATAAAAATTTTGATGAATTGAATGATGCAAGTTATCATTCATCACTTTGATTAAATCTTTATTTAAACTTTGTGATGTGATAAGTAAATATAATTGCAATTTACCTAATTGTGTGAAAGTAGCGTTCAAAATTAAAATTGAATTACAAATTACTTCTAATTATATAAATTTCTTTTTTGTTATTGTTTTTAAATTCAATGAGGTTTATGATAAAAAAGAAATCAAACGTACCGTCTAGGGAGGAACAACATGAAAATAAAACCAAAGCATCAAATTTCTGAGTCAATTGAACTAGGAATAATACTAGCCATTATCGGTGGATTTATGGACGTTTATTCTTATAAAGCAAGGGGCAAAGTTTTTGCTAATGCTCAAACAGGAAATATATTATTATGTGGAATTTACATTTCAGAGGGTAATTTCACAAAATCAATTCAATATTTTTTCCCTGTTTTTGCCTTTACTTTAGGGATCATTATATCTAATATATTATATCAAAAAAACATCAAAAAACTACACTGGCGCCAAATTTCAGTATTTATTGAATGTATTATTTTAATTATTGTCGCATTTATTCCTTTGAAATTTAATTTTCTTGCAAATACTCTCACTTCATTTGCTTGTGGAACACAAGTTGAAAGCTTTCGCAAAATTCATGGTAAAGCCATTTCAACAACAATGTGTATTGGAAATTTAAGAAATGCAACACAATCTATCTGTCAATACTTTAAACTCAAAAAAACTGAAGATCTAATGTGTAGTTTGTTGTATTTTGGAACTATTTTTTGTTTTGTACTAGGCGCAATTATTGGTAATATCTTCATTAAAACATTTAATCAATATGCAATCTTATTTAATAGTTTATTTTTATTCATCGCTTGTTTAATGATGTTTATTGATCGTGAAAACAACGATTAGCCTTTTTGTGTTTGAAGATAGGCTTCAATAAATTTTTTAGAAGGTGAATATATTTTTTCAGGTAGACTTGAAAAATCAAACCATTGCCAGTCATCTTGTTTATCCTTTTCCATTACTTTTAAATCACCACTAAAATAGTGAGCAATAATCCAAATAGTAATAAAATGCTTATTTGTTTGAATATCATCTGCTACACTGAAAATTTCTAAATCATCAACTTCTAAATTCGTTTCTTCTTTAACTTCGCGTTTTGCACCTTCAAAAATTGTTTCACCATATTCTTGTTTTCCTCCCGGTAAACACCAACTATCCGGTTCATAAATTCCGCCGGTATCTTTACCATTAACCACTCGATGTCCTAACAAAATTTGATGCTCTTTAATAATCATAATCCCTAATCCTACTTTAATCACTTTTTCCATCTGTCTACCTCCTCAATTTATTTTAAATCAATCTCTAGTTATGTCAACGAATTATCCTTAATGTAATAGTTTCTTAAAAATAGAATTAAAAAAACCACATCATTGTTGATGTGGTTTTGGTCGTCGAATGAAAAAGAATAAAACATCTTTAGCATTAAACGGGCAAAAAGGATAAATATAACTCACGCCAAATAATTGAATATTCATTAAAAACAATAAAAAAGCAAAATTAAATATGATAAATCCATAGTTTTTAAATAACCAAATCGATAAAATCATTGCAAGTTTGATATATTTATTTCCTAGTGATAATTCATAATTAGGCGTAGCAAACGAGCCTACATTACTAATTGCACAATATAATAAAATTTCAGGGATAAATAATCCTAAATCAATCGCCATTTCACCCAGTAATACCGCTGCAATCATCCCCATCGCACTTGATAAACCAGTGGGAGTATGAATGGTGGCAATTCTAAGCAATTCTATGGCAATTTCCACAACAAATATTTGCATCATAAATAAATTAAAATCCATATCTTGAATACTTGCTAAAAGAAAAATTCCTTTATTTCCATAAATTGTACTTAAAATCCATAATGGCACTAAATAAACAGATAAAAATACAGCTAATAATCGAACTATTCTAATCATTGTTCCAATAATCGGTACTTGTCGATGCTCTTCAACGTGTTCTAGTATTTCTACAAGCGTTGTAGGTAACATCATAACTGAAGAAGAGGTATCAGTAATAATAGCAATATTCCCTTTTACAATATGACTAGAAACAATATCAGGACGTTCACTATAACGAATAAGTGGAAATGGATTATACACTTGTTTAACTAATAATTCTTCTAAAGCACGATCAGACATAACTAAATCACGTGTTGAAATTTGTGAAATTTTTTGTTCAACTTGCTCTTTTAAATTAGGATCACATAACCCCTCAATATAACATAAACAAATATCAATAGGGGCTAATGAGCCTACTTGCATTTTTTTAAAAGTTAAGTTTGGATTACGTATTCTTCGGCGAATTAAACCCACATTAGTCAAAATAGCTTCAATAAATCCATCTTTTGCTCCACGAACACTTTTTTCAGTTTCCGGTTCATTTATCGAACGACTAGGATATTTACGAACATCTAATTCATAATATACACTTTCTACATCAATCACAATATTTCCTGATAAAATTGCTAAATTAATTTTCTGCTTATCCTCAATCACACTTAAACTGCCATTAAAGAAATTATCTGCTAAATGTGTTGGATCAGTGATTAAAGCCAATCCAGCACATATATTTGAAACTAAATCGTCATTGACTAAACTAGCAACAAATTGTAAATGATAGGTATATTTGCCGGATGTTAAAGTGCGTTCATTATAATCAAATGATTGCTTCATGATTTTGGTTTAAAAATCAATGCCACAATTACACCAAATAATATGGCAGTTGTAATTCCTGCAGCAGTCAAATCAAACATTCCCATCGTTAGTCCTATCAACCCATATTCATTTACCTTTTCTAATGCGCCATGCATTAATGAATGCCCAAAACTGGTAATAGGCAACAATGCCCCTGCATGAAATATTGAAACTAATTTATCATAAATATGAAACAAATCTAGAAATGAACCAATACATACAAATAAACTTGTAATATGTCCTGGTGTCCAATCTGTATATTCATATATTAATTGCGCAATTACGCATATTGAACCACAAAAAATAAACGCTAAAATATAATCCATCGACTACACCCCCTCTATACTAATTGCATGAGCAATTGAAGGAATATTTTCTTTTTGCATTGTTGTAATTGGAGACATCAATGCACCAGTTGCGACAATTAAAACACGTTTAAATTTCTTTTTAGCCAACATCTCTAAAATATAGCCATAAGTCACTAATGCACTACAAGCACATCCACTACCACCTTGAAATACTTCTTGCTTTGAAATATCGTAAAGCATCACTCCACAATCATTATATGAAGAAGTTTTTATTCCCTCTTTATTAAACATTGTTTCTAAAATAGTTTTACCATAATTAGATAAATCACCAGTTACTACTAAATCATAATCTTCAAAACTACGATTTGTATCTTTAAAATGTTGTTTTAAAGTTTCATAAGCTGCCGGTGCCATTGCACGTCCCATGTCATTAACATTAGTTTGCTTGTAATCAATTGATCTTCCTAATGTCAATGATTCGATCTTTATATTTGAAGGTTGATTAGATAAAAGAATAGCACCTGCACCAGTAGCTGTAAAAGTAGTTGTTTCAGGTTTTTGAATACCATATTCAACCGGGTATCGATATTGCCTTTCAGCAGTAGCATTATGGGAAGATACAAAAGTTAAAACAGATTCAAATTGATTGGATTCAATTAATAAACTTGCGATTGCTATACTTAAACACGAAGACGAACACGCACTATATATTCCAATATAAGGAATATTAAAATTTGTGGCAGTATAAGACGACGCGGTAATTTGATTAGTTAAATCGCCACCAATCAATAAGTCAATATCTTCAATTTTTAACTTTGCTTTTTGTAAACAAGTATTAATTGCAATTTTTTGCATCTCTCTTTCAGCCTTTTCAAATGTTTTTTGATGACAATAATAATCATCAAAATAGACATCAAAATATTCACTTAATGGTCCTTTGTTTTCGTCTGGTCCTACACATGTGGCTCGACTTGTGACATAAACATTATTAATAAAATGTGTTGCTTTAGATTTTAAGGACATATCTAATCACCCCAAACACAAAAGAAGATACAATTCCATAGGTAATGACACAACCGCCAAACTTGAATATATTTGAACCAATCCCTTGAATAAGTCCTTCACTTTTACTTTCTAATGCTGCACTACACATTGCATTTGCAAAACCTGTAATGGGAATAAAAGTACCCGCACCTGCTATTTTGGCGATTTTATCAAATATCCCAAAACCGGTCAAAAAACAAGTGACAATGACAATTGTAATAATCATTGGAGCAGTGGCTTCTGCTTGCCCGACATTTAAAAGATTCATATAAAACTGTAGTAAAAATTGCCCTATAACTGCAATAATTCCACCAAAGATAAATGCATAAATACAATTTTTTACGATATTGCTTTTTGGTTTACATTGATCAGCAATTTCATTATATTGATCTACTTCCATATTTTTCACCTCAAATGTAGTATACCTTTTAATAATCAATTTAAACCAAAGAAAAAAGATTTCTTAGAAAAACAAGAAACCTTTTAAATATTAACATTGTATATTAAAATCATTTATTAAAACTTCTTTTAAATCATCTATTGGCAATCCCACAATGGTATTAAAGTCACCTTCATAATGATCAATTAATTGTCTTCCTTTTCCTTGAATAGCATAACTTCCTGCTTTATCTTTATATTCGTCACAACTTAAATAATCATAAATTATTTCATCAGTTAATTCTTTAAAATAGACTTTAGATTGGCAAATGAACTTTATGACTTTATCTTTATTAAGTACACAAACAGCACTATAAACAATTTGTGCTTGCTTTGAGTAACTTTTAAGCATTCGATAAGCATCATTATAATCTTTAGGTTTTCCTAAAATTTGATTATTATGTACAACTATAGTATCTGCTCCAATAATTATCTCATTTGGATATTTATGAAGCATTACACTTGCTTTTTGATAGGCTAAATCCATTAACCTTTCTTCAAGTGGCAATTTATCATTTAAAACTTCTTCAATATTTAAGCTATCAACAATAAAGTCTAATTTTAATTGACTTAACAATTCTTTTCGTCTTGGAGATAAAGAAGCTAATACAATATTATGCATTAGCTTTCTTATCTTCTTTCTTTTCCGGCTTTTTTAATAAAGCTTTAGCTGAAACGTTCACACGACCTTTTTCGTCAATTTCAGTGACAACAACTCGTATTGTATCTCCAATTTTTAAAACATCACTTGGTGCATTGACACGTTCATGTGAAATTTGTGAAACGTGTAATAATCCGTCTGTACCTTCAAATAGATTAACAAATGCCCCATATTTTTCTAAACGAACTACTTTTGCTTCATAGATTTCACCTTTTTTAGCTTTTTTTACAATTGCTTCGATTAATTTTGCGGCAATATTAATTGATTCTTGATCAGTATGATAAATCACTACACGACCATCTTGTTCAATATCAATTTTAACATCATTTGATTTTTCAATGATTTCATTAATCATTTTTCCGCCTGGACCAATGACATCTCTAATTTGATCAGGATCAATATACATTTGGAATACTTTTGGTGCATATGGTGATAAATGATCCCTTACGCTATCAATAGCTTCCATCATATTTGCCATAATTTGAGCACGACCGATTTTTGCTTGTGCTAAGGCTTCTGTTAAAATCTCTGTTGTAATTCCATCAATTTTAATATCCATTTGTAAAGCACAAATTCCTTTTTCAGTTCCAGCTACTTTAAAATCCATATCTCCTAAGTGATCTTCCATTCCTTGAATGTCTGTTAAAATAGTGTAATCATCACCTTTTTTAACTAATCCCATTGCAATTCCTGCTACTGGTGATTTGATTGGAACTCCAGCACTCATTAGTGCCATTGTTGAAGCACAGATTGAGGCTTGTGAAGATGAACCATTTGATTCTAATACTTCTGAAACAACACGAATTGTATATGGAAATTCTTCTTCACTTGGAATGACTTGTGCTAAAGCTCTTTCCCCTAATGCTCCATGACCGATTTCACGACGACCTGGTGCTCCCATTCTTCCTGTTTCTCCAACAGAATAAGGAGGAAAGTTATAATGATGCATAAAACGTTTTTGATCTTCTAAACCTAGACCGTCAATTTTTTGATGTTCACCCATTGCACCTAAAGTACATACAGATAATACTTGAGTTTCCCCACGAGTAAATAATGCTGAACCATGAACACGAGGTAATAAATCTACTTGTGAATCCAATGGTCTTATTTCATCTAATTGTCGACCATCAGGTCTAATTTTTTCTTCCGTTATCAAGCGTCTAACTTCATCTTTTTCTAAATCATGTAAAATTATTTTAACTTGTTTAATAACTGATTTTTTTTCATCTTCGTCAGTATATTCTTTATTTTCATATAAAGCTTCAATTTCAGCCATTAAATCGTCAATAGCCCCATAGCGTTCAAGTTTTCCTGGAATGCTTACTGCTGCTTTCATTCGATCATAAGCTAAATCTGTGACTTCTTGAACTAAATTTTCATTTAATGTAAATAATGGAATATCTTGTTTTGCTTTCCCACATTGCATCACAATTTCTTCTTGAAAAGCAATTAATTCTTTAATTTTTTCATGTCCAAAGGCTAATGCATTTAAAATGACTTCTTCACTTACTTCTTTTGCATCTGCTTCTACCATGTTAATTGCATCTTTAGTTCCTGCAACTTCTAAATGAAGTTCGCTTTTTTCCATCAATTCAGATCCAGCATTGACAGTAAATTCACCATCAACTAATCCTACTGTTACCCCTGCAATCGGTCCATTAAATGGAATATCAGATAAGCATAATGCAAGTGATGCACCAAACATTGCTGCCATTTCAGGAGTAGCATCTTGGTCTACTGATAATACAGTATTTACAATTTGAACTTCATTTCTAAAACCATCTGCAAATAACGGACGAATTGGTCTATCAATCATTCTTGCAGTTAAAGTTCCGTGTTCACTTGGTCTACCTTCACGTTTTAAAAATCCTCCCGGAATTTTACCAACTGAATATAATTTTTCTTCATATGTAACAGTTAAAGGAAAGAAATCTACATCTTTAGGCTCTTTGCCTGCTACTGCTGTTGATAAAATTACTGTATCATTATATCGTACTAAAACTGATCCGTTTGCTTGTTTAGCCAATTCACCAGTTTCAACAGTTAATTTTTTTCCATAAAAATCTATACTAAATACTTGTTTTGACATCTATTTTCACCTCATTTTTTCTCAAAGTAAATTATAACATTAAATTAATACGAAAACAAAATAATTTTAATTATTTTCAAAAATAATCAATTATTTCTATAAGTATAGGTTAATCTATTGAAAATAATCACATTTCCTTAGCTTATGTTAATAATACAAATGAAAAAAGGACTAGATAATGATATGATTCCTCCAAAGTAGACAACTAAAATAAATAAAGTTGTTTACGAAAGGAGGAATCTTTTCTTATGGGAAGAAAAAGTAATTATTCTATA
>JAGZJH010000051.1 GCA_018365815.1 Erysipelotrichaceae bacterium | reverse complement strand
TAATAGAATTCGCATCAACGGTACCGGTCGTGAAAAATGCGATAATCGGAGCTGCAGGAGGCTTTGTATTGTCTTGCGGATATATCTTTTTAGCAGTTTTATTGGATAAGCGATTAAAGAATAAGAGTGAAGCAGAGCAATTTTTGGAAATTCCGGTATTAGCCGAGATTCCGTATTTTGAGGATTAGTATGAAAGGATTTGTTGATATTCATAATCATTCAGCATGGAATGTTGATGATGGTGTTCAAAGTTTCGAAGAAGCTAAGGCTTCTTTAACCAGAGCGAAAGAAGATGGGATAGAAATCATTGTATCGACTCCGCATTATATTCCCGGAAGGTTCTCAAAAGAGGACTTCGATGAAATTACAAAGCGCCAATATGAGTTGATAGAATTAGGTAAAGAGATGGGAATTCAAATCTATTTGGGTTCGGAAATCTTCTTGAATGACGATTATCTTGAAATGTTCGATCAAGGTTTATTTCACCCGCTTGCCGAAGGAAACTATGTGTTAGTGGAATTTGATGTGCGTAAAAATATCAAGAGCAATGAAGATGTGGAGGATATTCTTTATGAAATTAAGCTGCGAGGCTTTACACCGGTAATTGCTCATGCAGAAAGATACTTTCATGATGGAATGGATTTGGAAAGAGTACAGCAATGGGTAGATATGGGTGCAATTATTCAAGTCAATCGTACAAGTTTTTTTGCGAAAAAAGGAAGCAGCTCGCAGAAAAATGCATTTGCGCTCATTGAGCATAATCTGGCACATGTTGTTGCCACTGATACCCATCATGATGATGGACCTAGAAAGTGCATGTTTTCTGATATATATGAGCTATTGGCAAAGAAATACGGCGAGGAAAATGCCGCTATTCTTTGTTGTGAGAATCCAAAAAATATCGTTAAGAACATAGAAGTAAGAACAACAAATGTTTTGAAGAAAAGATCTTTTTTTCAAAATTTGTTTAGAAAGAGGTAAGGTATGAGTAGACGAATTGTAGTTGATAAAAATACAAAAAGTGCATCAAAAAGCAGAAGAGGAAATCAGTTTGATTATTCAGAAATTTATCGACAACTGCGAACAAACATTGAGTTTTCTTCTATTGAAAATAAGGTGCAGGTTGTCAATGTTACATCGACAACACCAAATGAAGGAAAAAGCAGTGTATCAAGTAATTTAGCGATTATTTGTTCTGATAAATATGAAAAGGTATTGTTAATTGATTGCGATTTACGAAAGCCGGTGCAACACAAATTTTTTAATACAACCAATAAAGTAGGTTTAAGCAATTTGTTGCTAAGCTATAAAGATAAAATTGATATTGAAGATGAAACATATTTTAAACGTTATAAAAAGGATACAAGTGCCGGGAAATTATATCTTTTAACTTCCGGATCTAAGGTCCCTAATCCGCAGGAATTATTATCCAGTAAGCGATTTAAGCGATTAATCGAGGAATTAAAAAAAGAATTCGGCTTCATTATTATTGATTGTCCGCCAATCAGCGCAGTATCCGATGCCATTCCGGTTGCATCTGTGAGTGATGGTACCCTCTTTGTTTGTTCTGCTAAGGATACCAACAAAAAGGAAGCGAAAGATGCACTTGTACAATTAAAGCGTAATGGAGTTAATGTATTAGGTTGTGTCTTAACTAAGGTAGAAGATCCTTCTAATAAGAAATATGGATATTATTATGGGGGCGAATATTTAGGATAGTAAATGATGGAAATAAATAGAATCTATAGATTCTTAAGATAGATATTACTATAGAAAAAAGGCAGTAGATGGAAGTTTGGAGATATACAATACAATGAATGAAATACTAAGAATTGCGATGTTTGGGCAAAAGCGATTATCTAGAGAAGGTGGCGTAGAAATTGTAGTAAAAGAACTTGCGACAAGAATGCTACAAAATGGACATGAAGTTACTTGTTATAATCGTTCCGGACACCATGTGAGCGGTGATGAATTTGATGATACACAAGAGAGGGAATACTTAGGTATCAAACAAAAATTTGTTCCAACAATTGAAAAAAAAGGATTGGCTGCTGTGAGCGCATCTTTCTTTGCTGCACTATATTGTGCTTTTGGAAAATATGATATTGTTCATATCCATGCGGAAGGACCAGCTTTTTTTTGTTGGATTCCCAAATTATTTCGGAAAAAGGTAATCATTACAATACATGGAAATCAAGATATAATCTTCGCAAGCTAGGAATAAATGCCTTAAATAAAGGCTTTTTTGAAGGTCGATTTTTTTGACAGGTGAAGATACAATTTGTAACTTATGGGTAAAAAAGCGATTAAAAGGTGACTTTCTAATTAGCTTGTGAACCCAAAGTAATTAATGATTAAAACAAAATTTTAAAAAAGGGAGAGTAATAATGGGAAGAGTAGATTTAGAGAATAAAACTGTTTTATTAACGGGAGTAGCTGGTTTTATTGGCTCTAATTTAGCAAAAAGATTATTTTCTGATGTTGTTGGTGTAAAAATTGTTGGTATTGATAATATGAATGATTATTATGACGTACGATTAAAAGAATATCGATTAGAGGAGTTATTTAAAGAGTCTAATTTTACTTTTGTTAAAGGATCAATTGCTGATAAAGAATTGATTAATAAATTATTTGAAGAATATAAACCAAATGTTGTTGTGAATTTAGCAGCTCAAGCTGGTGTAAGGTACTCTATTACAAATCCTGATGCATATATTGAATCAAATTTAATAGGTTTTTATAACATTGTAGAGGCTTGTAGAAACCATCCAGTTGAACATCTAGTTTATGCTTCTAGTTCTTCTGTATATGGATCAAACAAAAAAGTTCCATATAGTACTGATGATAAAGTTGATAATCCAGTTAGTTTATATGCAGCAACAAAAAAATCTAATGAGTTGATTGCTCATGCTTATTCAAAATTATATAACATTCCTTCAACTGGATTACGCTTCTTTACTGTATATGGTCCAGCTGGAAGGCCAGATATGGCTTATTTTGGATTTACAAACAAATTAAGAAATAATGAGACAATTAAAATTTTCAATTATGGAAACTGTAAACGTGATTTTACATATGTTGACGATATCGTTGAAGGTGTAATTCGTGTTATGCAAAAAGCACCAAATAAGATGAATGGTGAAGATGGGTTACCTTTACCTCCATATAAAGTTTATAACATTGGAAATAGTAATCCTGAAAATTTATTAGAATTTGTAACAATTCTACAAGAAGAATTACTAAGAGCTGGTGTTTTACCTCAAGATTACGATTTTGAGGCGCATAAAGAACTTGTAGCAATGCAACCAGGGGATGTTCCTGTTACTTATGCAGACACAAGCGCATTGGAAGCTGACTTTGAATTTAAACCAAGCACTAGTTTAAGAGAAGGATTAAGAAAGTTTGCTGAATGGTATAAAGATTTTTATTTGAATGAGGGGGATAAATAACATGAAAATTGCAGTAGCAGGAACTGGATATGTAGGATTAAGTATTGCTACATTATTAGCCCAACATCATGAAGTTGTTGCGGTTGATATTATTTTAGAGAAAGTAGAATTAATTAATGATAAAAAATCACCTATTCAAGATGATTATATTGAAAAATATTTAGCTGAAAAAGAATTAAATTTAACAGCTACTTTAGATGTAAATGAAGCATATAAAGATGCTAAGTTTGTGGTTATTGCAGCACCAACAAACTATGATTCAAAGAAAAACTTCTTTGATACAAGTGCTGTAGAATCAGTAATCAAATTAGTAATGGAAATTAATCCAGAAGCTATTATGGTAATTAAATCAACAATTCCAGTTGGATATACACAAAGTATTAGAGAAAAAACTGGAAGCAAGAATATTATTTTCTCTCCAGAGTTTTTAAGAGAATCTAAAGCTTTATACGATAACTTGTATCCTTCAAGAATTATTGTAGGAACAGATATGGATGATGAGAGACTTGTTGAAGCTGCTCATGAGTTTGCTGAATTGCTTCAAGAAGGCGCACTCAAAGATGATATTGATACATTGTTTATGGGATTCACTGAAGCTGAAGCAGTGAAGTTATTTGCAAATACTTATTTAGCCTTACGTGTATCTTATTTCAATGAGTTAGATACATATGCTGAAATGAAAGGTTTAGACACACAGCAAATTATTAATGGTGTATGTTTAGATCCTCGTATTGGTACACACTATAATAATCCATCATTTGGATATGGTGGCTATTGTTGACCAAAAGATACAAAACAATTGTTGGCTAATTATGAAGATGTACCTCAAAATATGATGTCTGCGATTGTGGAATCTAATAGAACAAGAAAAGACTTTATTGCTGATAGAGTTTTAGAGATTGCTGGAGCGTATGAAGCAAACGATAATTATGACTCTAGAAAAGAGAAAGAAGTAACCATTGGAGTATATCGATTAACAATGAAATCAAACAGTGATAATTTCAGACAGTCTTCTATCCAAGGAGTAATGAAACGGATTAAAGCTAAAGGTGCAAAAGTAATTATTTATGAACCAACTTTAAAAGATGGAGAAACTTTCTTTGGAAGCGAAATAATTAATGACTTATCTACATTCAAAGAACGAAGCAATGCAATTATCGCAAATAGATATGACGAATGTCTAAATGATGTAGAAGATAAAGTCTATACAAGAGACATATTTAGAAGGGATTAATGTATTATGGATTTTGATAAATTAGAGATTAAACAAGAGAAAGTTTTAGGTACTAATAAGCGAATAATAATACTCGATACATTAATTGATATGTTATCTATGGATGAAACCGTAGATTTGGTAAATCAATATATAAAAACAAATACACCACTACACTTAATTGGAGTAAATGCTGATAAAATAAATGAATTAAATAAAAACCAAAAGATGAAAGAAATTGTCAATAAATGTGGAATTATCAATGCTGATGGTGCATCTGTTGTACTTGCAAGTAAGTTTTTGAATAAAAAATTGCCTGAGAGAGTTGCAGGAATTGATTTGATGGATAGAATTGTTGAATTGTGTTCAAAAGAAAACTATTCAGTTTATTTACTTGGTGCAAAAGAGGAGGTAGTTTCAAAAACTAAAACCGTTTTAGAACAAAAATATAAAGGAGTAAACATAATAGGGTTTAGAAATGGTTATTTTGATTATGATCAATGGGATAAAATTGCAGATGAATTGTTAAGTCTTAATCCAGACGTGATTTTTGTTGGGATTACATCTCCACTAAAAGAGTATTTGGTTGAATTTTTACAAAACAAAGGATTGAACTCTGTATTAATGGGTGTTGGAGGAAGTTTTGATGTAATTTCTGGTTCTATTCCTCGTGCGCCTTTGTGGGTGCAAAAAATCAACATGGAATGGATGTTTAGGGTAATTCAAGAACCAAAAAGACTCTTTAAAAGATATTTTGTCGGTAACTTTACATTTATTAAGAATGTTATATTTGAAAAAATTTCTAAATGAGGTAATTTGTAATGAATATAGTAAAAAGAATATATTGGAAATTGTATAGGGAAATTTGTAAACCAAGTGATGAGCAGTATTTGATAAAGCAATTTGAATTATATGTTGGATATAAACCAAATATTAAAAACCCAAAATCCTATTTAGAAAAATTGCTATGGTTAAAACTAAATTGGAGAAGTGATTTAGCAAAAAAAGTTGTTGATAAATACTTAGTTAGAGAATATGTTGCAGAAAAAGGCATGAGTAAGTACCTTGTGGAATTATATGGTGTATATGATAAATTTGAGGAAATTGATTTTGATACATTGCCTAATTCATTTGTGATTAAAAATACAGGAGATTCTGGTGGTGTAAAAGTTATTAAAAATAAAAATGAAATGAATTATAAAACTACAAAAGAATTTTTTGAAAATTTGAAAACTAATACGATTTCTAATTATGCAAAAGAATGGGTTTATGAAGGATTACAGAATCGTATAGTGGTTGAGAGAATAATTGAAACCAAGGATAATCATTCGCCAAAAGATTATAAGTTTTTCTGTTTTAATGGAGAACCACAATTTTTATTTGTTGGTTCTGAAAGAGATGTAGATGTGAAATTTGATTTTTTTGATTTGGATTTTAATCATCTCCCTGTTCACAATGGACATGAATGGTCAAAAGAAAAAATAGAAAAACCTTCGAACTTTGATGAAATGTTGGAAGTTTGTAAAGTATTATCAAAAGATTTTCCGCAAGTTCGAGTTGACTTATATAGTGAGAATAATAAAATTTACTTTGGTGAGTTAACTTTTTTTCATTTTGGAGGTATTGTACCGTTTGAACCTAGAGAATATGATTATTTATTTGGAGAAAAGTTTGATTTGCCGAAAATAAATAACGCGAGCGAAGGAGAATTGTAATGAACATTTTAATGGTAGGTGTTGATCGAAATAGATTAGGTGGAATGTGGACGGTTGCAGACAATTATATTGAAAGATTTAAAGATAGTGATGAAGTTGACCTTCATTATGTGGCAACAACTACTAACGGTTCTGTATTTAAGAGGCTTTTTATTATGTTTGAAGGTTTTTACAAAATTAGTCACATTTTAAGATGTAACAATATTGACATTGTACATATTCATATGGCTGAAAAAGGTAGTACTTTCAGGAAATTAAAAGTTGTTAAGTTATGTAAAAAATATAAATGCAAGGTCATAATACATTTACATGCTGGTCCATATATGAAATGGTTTAATTCACTTTCTTCTGCAAAAAAGAATAAAATAATGGAATTTTTTAAAGTTGTTGATATGTTCTTTGTTTTGGGTGAATATTGGAAAGAGGAGTTATCTTCAATTGTAGATATAGATAAAATAAAAGTTGTTTATAATGGAACTAAAATTCCAGCAATAAATCACTATAATAACGAAGGAAATTATATATCCTATTTTGGGGTTTTTAAAAAAGAAAAAGGTATATATGATTTGATAGATGGCATTAAAAATATAAATAACGTTTTAGATAAGGAAATAAAAGTGGTACTATGCGGTTTAGATTTAGAAGGAGATATTGATAAATATATTAGAGATAGAAAATTGCAAAATAGAATTATTAACAAAGGATGGGTAAGTGGTCAAGATAAACTAAATGTTTTAAATAAAACTATTGTAAGTGTCTTACCATCTTACTATGAAGGATTATCTATGTCTGTAATTGAATCTATGGCATATGGTATACCTGTTATTACAACAAACATTTCTACCATGCCAGAAATACTAGGTGATGAAAAAGAACTTATAGAACCTGGTAATAGCGAAATATTAGCAAATAAAATTTTTCAATATTGCCAAGATAAAAAACTTAGGTCAGATTTAAGCGAAAAAGAGTATAGTAGAGCATTATCTGTTTTTTCACTAGAATCAAATATCAGTGTTACGTTAAGTTTCTATAGAGAATTAAGTAAGGTGTAATAGAGTATGAAAAAGTTAATGTTTATTGTAGCTTCGCTTGGATTAGGAGGAGCTCAAAAAATTGCTTCATTTGTTATGAATACTTATTGTGATAGCAAATATGATGTAAGTGTGTTTTCTTTGAGTGATGAGGAACACAACATTAAGTTGGATCCAAGAATCAAAGTTTATTATATGAATTACACATCAACTAATAAGTTAATATCAAAATTAGATGAAATATACAAAACAAAGCAAATAATTAATCGAATAAACCCTGATTATGTAGTTATCTTTGGATCATATACTTTTCCTTCTATTGGAGCTGTTTTATCAGGAAAAAAAATAATTGGGTGTGAGCGAGGGGATCCGTATACATATACTTCACTTAGACAATTCATTAATAAAAGACTGTATAAAAAATATTATTATACTGTGTTTCAAAGTGAAGGAGCTAAACAGTATTATAAAATAAATGGGCATAATTCTAAAATTATACCCAATCCATGCTTCCCTTCTAAGATTATCAACATTGGAGATGAGAATGTTATTGTTGGAGCAGGAAGATTAACGATTGATAAAGGTTTCGACACATTAATCGAAGCTTTTGCTCTTGTGAAATCAAACCACCCATCTTTTAAATTATACATATATGGAGATGGCCCATATTTAGAAAATTTAAAAGAAAAAGCGAAAAAATTAAATTTATCTAACGACGTATTATTTAAAGGAAAAGTATCTAATTTAATCAATGTATTTGAGCATCCTAAATTATTCGTTTTATCTTCATGGTTTGAAGGGCTTCCAAATACATTAATCGAAGCAATGTCCACTGGAATACCAATAGTAGCAAGTGATTGTTCACCTGGTGGTGCAAGATATCTTACACTTGATGGAACGGTTGGTGGTGAAATTGTGCCAATTAAAGATGCAAAAAAAATGGCTCAAGCCATAAATCAAGTAATCAATAATATGAAAAATGCAAAACAAATTGGACTAGCTGGAAAAAATAGAATTTTAGAGTTTAATGTTGATAAAATAAAACAAGAATGGTTAATTTTAATGGAAAAAATATAGTGTAATATGGTTAGGAGATAAAGAATGAAAAAAGTTATGCTAGCCTTTGGTACAAGACCAGAAGCTATTAAGATGTGCCCTTTAGTTAATGAACTAAAGAATCATAAAGAAAATATTGAAACCGTTGTGTGTGTCACAGGACAACATCGCCAAATGTTGGATCAAGTATTACATGCTTTTAATGTAGTACCTGATTATGACTTATCTATTATGAAAGATAAACAAACTTTATTTGATGTAACTATTAATATTCTAGAAAGAATAAAAGATGTATTAGAAGAAGTTAAACCGGATGTTGTCTTAGTGCATGGGGATACTTCTACTACATTTGTCACTGCTTTAGCTTGTTTCTATTTACAAATACCTGTAGGACATGTTGAAGCAGGTTTAAGAACATATGATATCTATTCGCCATTTCCTGAAGAATTTAATAGACAAGTTGTAGGTATTGTAGCTAAATATAACTTTGCTCCTACAGAAATGTCTAAGAATAATTTATTAAGAGAAGGTAAAAAAGAAGAAAGTATCTTTGTTACTGGCAATACAGCTATAGATGCTTTAAAAACTACTGTAAGAGATGATTATAGTCATCCAGAAATTGAATGGGCTTGTGATTCTAAATTAATTATGCTTACAGCACATAGAAGAGAAAATCTAGGTGAACCAATGCATCATATGTTTAGAGCTATCAGAAGAATTATAGATGAACATAAAGATGTTAAAGTTATCTACCCAATACATATGAATCCAGTTGTAAGAAAAGCAGCTGACGAAGAATTGGGAGACAGTAATCGAGTTCATATTATCGAACCATTAGATGTATTAGACTTTCATAACTTTTTAGCAAAATCTTATATGATTCTTACAGA
>JAGZJH010000050.1 GCA_018365815.1 Erysipelotrichaceae bacterium | reverse complement strand
TAGGTCAATTTTTACATCAATTATTAAAACAAGATGTGACTATTTTAATGGTTAGCCATGATTTGGAATTTTGTGCAAAGTATGCTAATCAATGTGGGTTAATGTTTGATGGTAAAGTGGAGGCAATGCAAGAAACTCGAAAGTTTATGTCTACTAATTTATTTTATACAACTCAGTTTGCAAAGTTGTTTAAGTCAGTCGATGCTGATGTAATTAAAATCGAGGACGTTGAACTAAATGATTAGAAAATTATTAATTTTTATTACAATGCTAGTAATAACTTTAATTGGAGTTATTGTATTTAAAAATTTAAAATATTATGGGATTTCTCTACTTTTAGCCATCGCAAATTGTGTTTTATTTTATTATAAATATGAAAAAAAACACCCACCTACACGTGAAATTGTTTTAATTGCAGTAATGGTGACAAGTTGTGTATTATCACGAATGTTATTTATCATTACCCCAAATTTCAAGCCAATGTATGCACTGATTATGATTTATGGCATTAGTTTTGGAAGTGAAACTGGATTTATATGTGGTTCTTTGAGTGCTTTTATTTCAAATTTTATCTTTGGACAAGGTCCTTGGACACCATTTCAAATGATTGCCTGTGCATTAATAGGTTATATTGCGGGGATATTTGAAAAACCATTATCAAAAAGTAAGTCTTTTCAAATCTTCTTTGGAATCGTAACTGCATTTTTCTATTCCGCAATTTTAGATTTCTATGCTTCAATCTCTTTGGAGATGGTATTTAACTTAAAAAGATATTTAGTGACTTTAATGGCTTCACTGCCAACTACAATTGTATATGCAATAGCAAATGTTATTTTTCTTTTAGGGTTAATTCCTATACTAAAACCGAAATTTTATCGTGTTAAAATTAAATATGGATTATACGAAGGAGAGTATTTAGATGATTAAAAAAATAATAACTACTTTAATAGTGTTTAGTATATTTGTGATGCAATGTCAATTAACCTTTGCTTCAACAAATAAAAATTTTGAAAGTTTTAGATTTAATCAAAATGTGGTTACTACGCCTACACCATGGGATCAACAAAACAGTGAAATTGTTTGGCAAAAAGATTTTACAGAAGGTTATGATAATTTATCTAATTTAATAATTAATGATAATTATTTATATTTTGTTTCTAATACGAATCGCCGACTTATTAAAAGTGATTTATTAGGAAATGTTATTTTAGAAACTCAAATAGATGTTCCATTAATTTCATGGAATATTTTTATCACTTTAGGTGATGGGATGATTTTTGTAAGCAGTGCAAATTGTATCGTGGCCTATGATCAAAATACATTACAAAAAGTTTGGCAAAGTACAGAAGTAACTGGTTCAATTGAAGGACCTATCACTTATTATGATGGTTATGTTTATTGTGGAACACGTAGTAGTGAAAGTAGCTTTTATTATGGATTTCAAGTCAATAGTGATAACTATTGGCAATCTGTTGGTGGTAGTTTCTATTGGGCGCAAGCAGTTGTTTATGATGAAGGAATTTTATATGGGGATACTAACGGAGTATTAACTTATCATGATTTAAAAAGTGATCGCATTATTAGTCAAGTCACATTAGATGGTGGAATTAGTTCAGGGGTTGCTATTTATAATCAAAACATTTACATTGCTTCAAAAGCAGGGACTTTATATCAATTAGAAATTAAGCAAGATCAACTTCAAATTAAAAACACTTTAACATTATCAGGAGTTGAAGTCAGTTCTTCCTCCACAATTGCCAATCAACGTCTTTATATCGGTAGTAAAGCCAAAGGAAATTTCTATGCCGGAGGATATATTGAATGTGTCGATTTAAATACTTTTAAATTAATTGATTCAATCAAAGTTGAAGGCAATGTTCAATCTTCACCTTTAGTCTCTACGGCATATCAAAATAAAAATATAGTTTATTTTACTTACAATAGTTTACCAGGAGGAATTAAAGTTTTAGTTGATGATTTAAATACTCAACAACTAACAATCAGTGATTTATACACTCCTCAAGGTGATCAAGCACAATATTGTGTAAGTAGTATTATTAGTGATCAATTAGGTAATTTATATCACTATAATGATTCAGGTTATATTACTAAAATAACTAATAAAACTTACACTTCACCACTGGACACAATTACTACTAATTTACCTAATATTAGTATTAGTGGAACTTTTTATCCTGAAACAATTGCAACATTAAATAAAACACAGGAACAAGAAATTGAAGACCTTTTAAAACAACAAAATATCAATCTACGTCAATATGAGAGTTATCAGTTACAACTTTCTCATCCATCATTAGTAGTGGATACAAAACAGGTTAAAATGAACTATACATTAAATCAAAATGAATCATTAGAACGTTTAGTCATCTATAAACTTATCAATCATCAATTAACACAAATTAACTTACCAAATACAAATTCAAAGTCTACAACAGTTCAATTTGAAATACCGGTTGATGCTACGATTATCATTGGACAAAAAACACTTCGCCAAACAATCGAATGTGATGACCAACTTGCTTCAATTACCGGTGATTTTGATAGCGATGTGAGATTTAAAATTGAAGAAATCACAGAAAAAGCAATATTACAAAATGTTGAGAAAATGATTTCAAAACCAATTCAAAATCTACATATCTATGATTTAGATTTAATTAAAAATCAACAAACTTATACTTCTACAAATAAATCAACAGTATATTTTGAATTACCATTTGAGTGCAATTACAATAATTTAAAACTTTACCAATTAATAAACCAACAACTTATCGAAGTAAAATATCAATACGATGGTTTTGGACTAACTTTTGACATTGAACAAATGGCTGATTTAGTAATGTTTGAGCAAGTTGATCTTGAAAAAACTAATACTAATATTGATAACAATATGAATGCTAGTAACACTGCAGACACTGTTACAGTACCTCAAACTTCAGACTCCACACAAGTGACTTTTTATTGGATACTATTTGTCACATGTTTCATGATGTGTTCACTTTTAAAAAAAGGTAAACAATAAAATTATTTAATATTTATCAATATTTCATTTTTAAACAAAGATTTCTTATATTATTAAACTTATCAATAATGTAAGAAATCTTTTTTAATTTGTAATAATATGATTAATAGATTTAAAGGTAGATTTTTATTGTTTAAATCTCAAGATTAAATTAAAATTAGTAAAAGGAGAGGATAGAAATGAAGCAAATTGTTATTAATGGATTATCGATAGGAAGTGGAATGCCTAAAATTTGTATTCCAATAGTGGAAACGACTAAAGAAGAAATATTAAAAGAAGCAAAACTTTTATCACAACTTGAATGTGATATAGTTGAATGGCGTTTAGACTTTTATGAAAATATTTTAGACAACACACAAGTAATAGAGTTATTAAAACAACTCAAAAAAATTTTATTACACAAAGTATTATTATTGACTTTTAGAAGTCATTTAGAAGGTGGACATCAAAAAATCACAACTCAACAATATGCTAAAATATATGAAAATATAATTATCTCTAATGAAGCAATGCTTATTGATTTAGAGATATTTAGCCAAAAGAATATTGAAAATTTAATCACCCTTGCACATCAAAATGATGTAAAGGTTATTGGATCACATCATAATTTTTTAAAGACATATTCAAAAGAAGAAATCATTCACAAATTCACTCTAATGAAAGAAATGAAATGTGATATTATCAAAATGGCATTAATGCCCAATCATCAAAACGATGTTCTTTTATTTTTAGAAGCGACTAGTTATGCAAATAGTTTATTACAAATGCCTATTGTGAGTATGTCTATGGGAAAATTAGGACTAATCAGTCGTCTAGCCGGTGAAATTTTTAATTCGTGTATTACTTTCGGCAGCCGATTAAAGCCATCAGCACCTGGGCAAATTGAGTATTCAAAATTAAAAAGAGTTTTAGAGATTATTCATGAAAATGGGGAAATAGCGAAGTAACTTTTCGCCATCTCCCCATTAATTTTACTCCGGTTTAAACATTGTGAAAATTACACAACCAATAATAAAAACTATTGGTTTTAAAAATAAATGAAGTAAATGAATCACACCATTTCCCGCTAAATAACTTATAAGTAAATAAATAATTGAAAAAATAATCGCATGAATCATTGGTTTTGTTTTAATTTTTTGTATAAATAAAAAACTAGCGGCAATAATAATGATATACGAAGATAAAACTAAAATGGCATTGTATAAAGTGTTATTGAGTTTAAACAATAACTCACTTAAAACAAGTAATAATGCCATTAACAAATAGCCTATAAAAATAAAGGCAAAGGAAAATAAATACGGGGTCAATTGTTTTTTCATAAAAACCTCCTTTAAGGTGAATAAGATGAGTTATATTGTTATTATATTAAAATGTGTGTTTATATATGTTTATTTAATATCATTATTACGTTTTTTAGGTAAAAAAGAGTTTAGTCAACTTTCAATTTTTGATTTTGTTGTGTTTTTAGTCATCTCAGAATTAATGATCATGTATTTTGATGGTGATTTTAAAGACTTAATTCACTCAGTCATTGCTACTTTTACATTAGTTGTTGTTGATAAATGGTGTTCATATTTTGCACTAAAAAATAAGAAAATAAGAGACTTACTAGAAGGAAAACCAACCTACATTATTTTTAATGGAAAAATAGACCAAAAAGCAATGATCAAACTACGTTACAACTTAGATTCATTATGTCAACATTTAAGAATGCAACAAGTAGGAAGTATCTCAGAAGTAGAATTTGCCATTTTAGAAACAAATGGAGATCTATCTGTATTCTTAAAAAAAGATAGTATCATTAAACACCCTGAACCAGTAATCATGGACGGATTAATCATGCATGAAGTTTTGGAAAAATTAAAATTAGATGAAAGTTGGTTAATTCAAAAACTTAAACAACAAAATATTATGCGCTATCAAGACGTATTTTATTGTATTATTGAAAAACAAGGGTTATACATTATTCAAAAATAAATACTACTTATAGTATTTTTTTATTTCAACAAAAAACGATAAATACAAAAACTACTTAACGCTAAAGTCACAGTAATTCCAATTAGTAACGTTAATCCCGTTGATAATACATGAAATTTCGGTACTAAAACAAACAACAAGATCACCTCAAGACTGCATTCTAAAACACTAATTAAAAACATCTCTTTATTTTTGTTTAATGCTTGCATTAAGGCTGATAAAGGTGTTTGTAAATAATATAAAGTAAAAGGAATACTTAAATATTTTAAATAACCAGCGCCAGCAGTTGTTTTATATAAAAGAGATAAACAATTTTCTGGAAAAAAATAGAAAGCAAAAGTAAAAGGGATTGAAATCAAAAAACAAATAAAAAGTCCGATGTATAAATTTTTAAGTAACTTTGTTTTATTGTTTAAATTTTCTAAAAAAATAGGCAATAAAATACGATATAAAACAGTGGTTAAAAAAGTAGGCATCGTAATCATGCTCATTACATATCCACTCATCATCCCATATTGTGCTTGAATATGTTCAGGTAAAAATCCCATTGATAACATTAAAGTCGTAATAATCACCGGCTCTAAAAAACCAGTCACACTATGGAGCAAACGACTTCCGGTCATTGGTAAACTTATTCTAAAAAAATCTAAATACAATGAGGGTTCATAAGCAGTTTTAATTTCAGTTGAACTAAAAGGTCTAATACAGCTAAGTAAATGAATAATCGAAGCCAATTCACCAATTGACATCGCTAAAAAACTAAGGGTCACTAAATGAGCAGTAGGATAGTTAGAAAAAACATTAAAAAAAACAAAAGTGATAAATAATCTAGTAAGTTCTTCTGTGACTTGTGTTTTCGCAATCACTTTATGCATCTGTCTACCCATAAAATAATTTTTTAAAATAGCACTGACACTTGTTAAAGGGATAAACAAAATCAGTGCTTTTAAAGGCAGTAAAGTATCACTATTTTTTAAAAGATGACTAGATATGAAAGGAGAAAAAATTGTTAAAATAAACATCATTAATATCGTAGTGAGTGTGGTAATAAAAAAACCAGTTGACATCACTTTTTTATTATTATATTTAGGATCTGCAATCAGTTTAAAAATCGCACTGGGAATACTTAATTGCGATAAAGTAATCCACAATCCTAAAGTTGGTATAATCAACATGTATAACCCCATACCTTGGGTGTTTAAATAACGAGATAAAATCACGCGATTAATAATATTAAACAGTTTTGAAAGACCAGTTGTAAAAGTAAGAATAAAAAATGATTGAATTATTTTCTTTTTCATTAAAACACTTCCTTTATGTCGAATTATCTATTATAATAGATTATATTGTAAAAAAATATTTAGTAGAAACGGCGGTTTATAAAGATGGAAATTTCTAAGCAACAAGAGGCGGATTTAGAAGTGCTATTAACACTTAAAGTACGCGAATTTAGAAAAGAGAATATAAAAACAATATCAAAAAAAGAAATTAAAGATTTTTTGTTTTCTATAAAATGGAAATCAGTTAAAAATCTTGATACTTGTGATTTTGTTGAAGATGTAATGAGTTTAGAATCAGCGACTATTTTTGAATATTTAAGTGTAAAAGCAATTCAAGAAGGGGCTTCATTGCAAATTGATGATTTTATGGACTTAATTGTTAAATAGCTGTCAAACAGCTATTTTTTTTGGAGGTTTAGAATGAATTGGAAAAAATATATTAGCAGTGAATATTTGCAATATTTAAACAATGGTTATAATTCATTACTAAGCAAAGTGATGGATTTTAAGCATATAGATCAAACACAGATGCAAATGATGAATAAAATGTTATTTCACGATTATCATTTGTTTGATGAAAGTCAAGAGGTATATGAAAGAATACTAGGTGCAATTGATAGTAATGAGAAAATTTGTATCTACGGTGATTATGATTGCGATGGTATTCTTGCGACGAGTATTCTAGTTAAAACGTTTAAAATGTTAGGAAAAGATGTCGGTTATCATATTCCAAATCGTTTTAGCGATGGTTATGGATTAAACGAAACACGTGTTAAACAAATGGCTGAAAAAGGATATTCTTTAATCATTACTGTGGATAATGGAATTAAAGCATTAGATGCAATAGATTTAGCCAATGAATTAGGGGTCGATGTCATCGTGACTGATCATCATGCAATCAGCGATGATTTACCTAATGCTTATGCGTTTTTGCATACAAAGCTCTCACCAAATTACCCTTTTAAAGAAATATCAGGGGGAATGGTTGCCTACAAGTTGGCTTATCAATTGCTGCAAAAACACGATCGCTATTTATTTTGTCTAGCTGCTATTACAACAATTAGTGACATGATGCCAATTGTTAATGAAAATCGTGCAATTGTCAAAAAAGCATTACAAATTATGAATGAATATCATTTTCCTGCACTTGATTTATTACTGGGTGAAAATCAAACATATAACGTGACTTCAATAGGCTTTATTATTGCTCCAAAAATTAACTCTTTTGGACGATTACCTGATGAAGCTAACATAAACCTTTGTGTAAAATATTTTCTAATGGGCGATCATAGCGCTGCATTAAAACAACCTTTTATGCATGAATTTGCTAAAAAGGCAATAGAAATCAATAAAAAAAGACAGAGTCTTACCAATCAATTATATGTTGATTTAAAACCAGATATTCAATCAAGTGATAATTTTATATTCTTATATGAAAAACCTGTTCATGAAGGAATTGTAGGATTACTAGCGGGTAAATTTGCAAAAGAATTTAATAAAGTGTCTTTTGTAATGAACTATGATGAAAAAAATAATTTATATAAAGGAAGCGCTAGATCAATCAACGGATTTAAATTAAATCAATTTTTAGAAACTGCAAGTGAAGATTTATTATTTTTTGGCGGTCATGATTTAGCAGCGGGATTTAGTGTAAAATACGATCGCATTCCTTGTTTTTATAATAAAATTAAAACAGCGATTGAAAATACTGTATTTGAAGAAGAGAAAATTAGTTGTTTAGTAGTAGATGAACACGATTTGACATTAGAAAATGTCAATTCTTTAAAACTGTTAGAGCCTTATGGTAATGGTAATGAAGAACCTATCTTTTGTATTGAAAAAGTATTAATTAAAAATATAGTTAGTTTAACCAACGGTAAGCATTTGCGTTTAGAATGTTTGAAAAATAATGTAGCATTTAATGCATTATATTTTAATTGTGGTGAAAAATTAAATCATGTTGAACAAGGAACATATTATGATATTTTTGGAACACTATCTGTTAATGAATATCGTTCATACAAATCAATACAAATGATTTTAAAAGATGTTATTTGACGATAATACTAAAAATTCTTTAAACATAAGAATACCTTTGTTATAATATAAGAAGTATAGGAGGGCTAAGTATGGATTTAAAACAATATATTTCAGATATTCCAGATTTTCCAAAAGAAGATATTTTATTTAGAGATGTGACACCATTAATGCAAAATGGAGAAGCATATGCTTATTCCATCGAAAAAATGAAAAATTATGTTAAAGAAAAGAAAGCAGATTTAATTGTAGGACCGGAATCACGTGGTTTTTTATTTGGGTGTCCAGTTGCATACAGTTTAAACATTGGTTTTGTGCCAGTTAGAAAACCAGGTAAACTTCCACGTGAGACTATCCATGAAAAATATGATTTAGAGTATGGAAGTAATGAATTATTTATGCATAAAGATGCAATTTTAAAAGGGCAAAAAGTCGTTGTTATTGATGATTTACTTGCCACAGGTGGAACAATTGAAGCAACTATTAAAATGATTGAACGTTTAGGTGGCGAGGTAGTTGGAACTTGTTTTTTAATTGAATTAGCAGATTTAAATGCAAGAGATCGTTTATCTAATTATGATGTATATAGTTTGTTAGAGTATTAGAGATAGGAAATTGAAAAAAACTTCAATATTTGAATATCCCAATATTGAGGTTCATTTCAATCAACCTATCTTTTTTTATAAAACTTAAATGCGTTATAGTAACATAGTAAACAAATGTTTTAAGTAGAAATAGCGAATTGAAAATTAATTAAAAAAGCAAGTAAAAGCGATGAATGAAATGTTATGTTATTAATAAATAATTAGAAATATTAACGAAGAGTAGGAGAGATAGTAATATTGAAAATAAAGGAGGTTGAATAGATTATTTTTAATGAAATGGTTTTAAAGAAATTAATATAAAAATTGATAACAAAGGAATTAATAGTAAAGTAATAAATGGTCTAGGAATGAAAACTAAGAGAATTGTAAAAAATAGTATGAAAAGTGGGGAAAATAAAAAGAAATGAGCAAAAAAGGAGGTGAAAGGAGAAAAAAGTAAAAAAAAGATAAAAAAGTAGTTGCAAAAGTAAAAAAAAGGTGATAATATAAACAGGCAGTCAAGAAAAGGGCTGAAAAGAGGACATTG
>JAGZJH010000049.1 GCA_018365815.1 Erysipelotrichaceae bacterium | reverse complement strand
CAACTAAAATGTAAGAAATTTTAGCTGTAATTGTTTTTGTAGTAGTTTTCTTCGTATTTATTTGGTGCCTGATAATTACAATGTGAATGTATTCTTACCATATTGTAAAATCCCTCGATATACTCAAATACCATTTGATACGCTTGCGTATAATCACTATTATTGTTCAAAATATGTTTTAATGACAAGTTCTGCAAATAATGAATTTGCCCAACAAAACCAAGGTCTTGTATATTTAGTATCATCATTTACATCAAAACTTTCATGACAGTATCCAGTATCACCGGTATTGTCTACAATCATTTGAATAAGCATTTCTCTTTCATTTTGTGATGTGGTTGTTAAACCTTGCATTGATAATGCAATTGGCCATATGTAATTCGGCCATGTATGAGGTGAGCCAATTCCTTTAGCACGACTTCCCTCATAATAGTATGGGTTTTCCTTACTTAAAATAAATTGTCGTGTGTTTTGGTAAATTTCATCATCTATATTTACATAACCTAAATATGGAATGGATAGCAAACTTGGAACATTAGCATCGTCCATGAATACATGATTTCCATATCCATCTGTTTCATAAGCATAAATTTTTCCATACTTTGGATCTTTAACAATACCAAATAATTCAATTCCATAATCGATTTGGAATTTTAAGTCGGTTATACGTTCTTGAAGATATGGATCATGGTAATTTTTTTCTACAATTTCTTTAAGATAACCTAAAATTACACTACAAAACATATTTCCGGGAATATTATAGTTAAATGTGCAAGCATCATCGCTTGGTCTAAATGCACTCCATGTCATTCCTGTATAACGTGTTTCAAATCCGTGTCCCTTGTTTTGAAGTGTTTCTGTTTTTCTTAAATTCCATTTTTTGGCTTCTTCACGTTCAAATGTGTATGATGAGTTTTGGCTATGATATTGTTCACATTCAAAAACGTCTAAAATTGTATAAATAAAGTGTAAGTATTGTTGATCAAATATGCTTGTATCCTGTGTTTCTTGATAGTAGCGATAACTTAGTTTTACTGGGTAGCACAATGAATCAAGTTCGTATTTACGTTCCCACACATAGGGTTTCATGATTGTTGTATCATAATATTCACGTGCTACATCTTCTGTATTTAAAAAAGCATTAGCATAAGGATCTAATAAAACGTATTCTACTTGTACTTTGATAAGTCCTTTGATAATTGATTGAAGTTGTTTGTCATCTTTGATGTAGTTTAAGTAGTGGTTTACTTGGCAACTTGAATCTCTTAACCACATAGCGTTGATATCACCGGTAATGATGTAGGTTTTATCGCCTTCTTGTTTTACGCTTGTTTCTAGGGTTGATAAAAAGCATTGTTTAAACATTTTTCTAAGTTTTTTGTCTTTTATTGTTGTGTCAGCTTGCTCTAGTAGTTCTTTGATTGTCATAGTTTGTTTTCCCTCCTTCTTTTATCATAATTATCTTTTGGGTGTTTGTCTATTCCTATTAGTGTATATTTTTTACAAGAGGGAATTTTTAATGATTTTCAAATATTATTTATGTGAGTTAAAAATATCAATCATTAATAACTAATCAAATATTTTTAATAAGCTTGGATAGTATAAAATATTTTAAATAAAAAACTTTATTCTAAAAACATAAATAATATAATATTCCAACTATTATTGAGTAAAATCAAAATTTCTTCATAAATCATTCCTAATATACCAGTAATAAACTTCAACACAATTTATCTATATATTTTAAAAAACTCAGCATATTTCTACACTGAGTTCTCATTACTATTCATAAATTAATTCATTTAATATAACTTCATTCACACAAACTTTAATGTTATTCATTTCTTGTACCCATAACATTTGATCTTGTGTTTTTAGTTCTTCAGTTATATTTCTTTGTTTCTTGTATTGCTCTACAAGTCTGTCATACATATTACTTGCTTGTATATCTATTTTCTCAAGATAATCAAACAATGTATCTTTTGCCATTAAAAGAACATATTCATCTGGATGATACATCTTCATGTATTCCGTCTTTTTTGTACCAAAATGACCAAATTCTTTTACATTTACATGTAAATCCGGGTATAAAATACCACCAACTTCTACATAGTCTAGTTTTTTCATGTTCAAATTCTCCCCTATTTATCGGATAATTTGACGTTTTTCAATCAAAATTTTGACCACATTTTAGCCACAATTCCATCATTTTTAGCCACAAAACAGTTACATTTTGTAATATATCTGTAACGACATAAAGTTGATATAAAACGCGGATTTCCTCTATTTATCGTGCTTTTTTGATGTTGAGTCGACTTATAATGACATGTAGTTTTTCTATTTATTTTTCATATGTGGTTGAAAAAGCTTCACTAAACAGGAAAATAACTACATTTAATTTATTCTCTATTTATCGTACTTTTCTTATTTATGTATCCCTATTGTACACCATCAAGAAGAAAATTGACATCTTTTTGACAGTTTTCCAATAATAATCATTAGTCAAAAAACACTTTAGAAACTTCTTCACATGTTTTAGTTCCTTCATATAATTCCTTTAATAACTTACGATAATTAACAGATTTATTATCAAAATATAATTCACCAGAAAAACCATATATATCTCCAATTGAATTCAATCTTTCATTATACTTTTTGAGTAAATATGTTAAAATGTTTTCTTTTAATTTTACTTCTTCCATTCGCACAAATAATAAATAAGGTTGACTTGCATAATAGTTGTCATAGTTTCTTCCTAGCCAACGTATTTTTTTGCACTCTTTTAAAAATATATACTCTTTTTTTCTCTTATCAACTTCAGTATCATAACCACTGTTTTTATCTAAAATTAATGAAAGATCAGTATTTGAATAATCTAGTTTTCTTAGCTTTTTAAATAGTCGTTTGAAATATCTCTTGCTAAACCCCATTTCTTTAACATTCATTTTTATTACATCGTTTGCATTTATTTTGCCTATCCTAAATTTACTTTCATTTGTTTTCGTTAAATAGAAATAATAATTAAATAAATGAATTTGAATTAAATTTTTAAAAGGCATAAAAGAAATTTTTACAAGTTTATTTTCATCATACCATCGTACTATTTCAATAAATTCTTTCCCACTATGAATCAAACTCAATAAATTGTTACGTAATAATTCATCAAAGTCATATTCCAGAAAATTGTAATCATTATATTCCAATAATTCTTCAAGGTTTTCATTTGATTTAATTTTATAAAAATTTCTATAATCTCTTTTATTTTTTAAAGCGATAGATAGATGCGAACAAAAATCTTGATAAAACATATTTGTATAAGCACTATTGTATTTTTGTTTTTTATAAAGCATGTTGTGATTATATATACTCTGTTGTGAGCTAGTCATTTTCTTCATTTCCATAATATCGTTGCTCCCAATTGCTTATACTACTATATTTTTCTTCCTCGCCAAGATAACTATTTAAAACAATAATTGCATATATATCGTATCCCTCGCACCTGAATAAATCAAACCTATCTTTGACTCCTAAAACTGCATTAATCAGTTTACTTTCTCCATCATATACTTCATAGAACTTATCCTGCTTCCATTTTATTAAATCACTATCTATAAATGCCTGTTCCATTTTCATTTTCCAATTAGTTCGTAATATATCATTATTATATATTACCATGTTTCGAAGCTTCATGACATCTAATGAATCTTTAATATGCTTTTTATTTTGAATTTTTTCTTTTGTATCATTTATAACAAGTTCTTTCCAACGCTCATCACTTCGAAGTTCCCCATTCAGATATGCATAACCAGATAATTCGCAATAATTAATAATAGGATTAACCAATGTGACTAAAGTAGGTAATTGCCTATGAGTTTCCTTTATTTCTAATAAATCATTTCGACTAAATGATTTATACAATAATGAAACCCCTAATAAATTTTCATAGTTCAAAGAAAAGCTTTCATAATCGTTCTCTATAATTGCTTCAAATATTAATTCAGATAAATACATTAAACAAGCCCCTAGTAAATCTGGATATTTATCAATATCTTCTTTATGATTTAAAAAGAAAACACTAGTGGATTTACACCATTCAGGCATCATACTCACATATTTTTCAGAAAATTTCTCTACTATATCATAATCAGGTTTTTCTTTCCATAAAATCTCTTTTTCTTTATGAAATTCTAAACATTTATCGATTTCTTTTTTTAAATGAACATTTAACTCATTTATTTTACTAATAATCTCACTATACTTGGCATATATAATCATTGAAGAGCCAAATTTTTCGTCATCAAATAAAGTTTTCGAAAATTTAGGAATGTATTTATTCACTATTTTATCAAGTAATTGATAGACGCTTAGAAGCTCATCATAATAATGTTTAATAAACATTTGGTTAATATACCATTCGGGGGTTATTCTTTTTCCTTCTATTTCCATTTCAGCTACTACACAATCATGTAATTTTTTTATATCTTCAAAATTAGAGAATCTATTTGGGGTTAACCAGTCTTTTTTTTCAAAATCTTTAATATTGGGAATAACATCACTTATTTTAATGGTTTTATAATATTTACGAGTTTCAATAATCAATGCTAAATAATTCGTTATTATTGCTTCTACTAATCCCATCAATTCTTCTTCGGCAAATAAAGATTTTTTTACAATATCTTGAACTTTTGTTTGAACAATATATAAATTGTCAACAAAAAAATATATGGTGCCTGACGAAACAGAATTTGTAGATAGAAGTTCTATATTTTGAATGATATTATAGATTGCTGAAAACAATTTTCTTTTGACCAAATAATCGAAACAATTATAATTAATTTTAGCAATCTCCTCTTCAAACCAACAATAATTTTTTGCAGTTTCATATTTTAATAAGGTTCCTGTGTTCAATGCCATAGTAATTTCATGGTCAGAAGCGAAATACCATTTCTTATATTTAATTTTTTCATCATACCAATAAGATTTGTAACTTATTTTGGCTTTATCTTCCCAATAAATTTTCAACATAACCATATTTTCTAAAACAAAATTTTCTAATGATGCTGAAGCAATTTCTTCTTTTTCCAAAACATAATTATTAACTTCGTTTAATGTACGAAGCAATGTTTTCATTTGTTTCTTATAATGATTTTGAAAATTTGCATCATTTATGAACAACTTTCCTTTTTTTAAGTGTTTAAATATTTTGTTCATATCTCTATAAATATAATTAGTTACAAAATATATATCTGAAAATTGATATGTCCTTCTACTTGTAAACCCAAAAGAAACAATTATTTTAAAACTTTTTATAACACATATTAAAACCATTAGTATGCCAAAATTGATTCCAAAAATTAATAAAAATAAAACCAAAATCGTAAATAATAAATAATCCGTTATATCTTGAATTGATTTATTTGTGATTAAATCATTTTCAAAAAGTATAGATATTTTTTTAGGAGTATTAACGTATTTTTGGGAAAATAAAGCCATAATATTAGCACAATATAAACCTAAAAAAACTCCAGCAATTCCAACCATAGAAGTTAATATACCTATAAAAACATCTAAATTTTTCGCAACACTACTATTCATAGTAGCAATCAGATTTTTAAATTCAAAAAAATCAAATGTTGAATATTTTTGTATCACATCAAATATTAAACCAGAATATATTATTTTATGCTCTATAAAAATAATTAATCCAATGAAAAAAATGTTTTTTATAAACACTTTAATCACGTTATGAAAAATTCTTTTTTCTAAAACAACATCATTTTTTACTTTTTCAAAAGAGTCTCTCCTTTTATGAACATATGCTTTCATTTGAAAAATCATACTTATAATTATTTTTCTAGTTTTCCAATACAGTTTTTCCATAGCAAGCACATCCTTTTCATACTTTCAATTTTTTTATCTATCTCAAATTGATTTAGTATTTATAAACTTATTTTAATCCTCATTTTCGATTATACTTCTTAAATTTAATTCCAATTTATTAATAATTTTTGTAACTAATGCATTCCCCATCATAAAGTATCTTCTATTTTTAGGCATACCCGTATTTGTCCAGTCATCTGGGAACGATTGCATTCTTTCTGCCTCAATCGGAGTAATAAAACGAAGATTTCCTGTTTGTAAATCTTCAATAATATGTGTGCTTCTATTTATTGATCCTTCACTAGTGAGCATAGTTCTTCCTGGTAAATCTAGCGCATCAGGAAATGCCATAGATCCTTCTGAATAATAATATTTTTCCCCATTTGGTCTAACTCTTTCTACTTTTTTACTACCTCTTAACACTCTGAATTTATCTTCCTGCTCTGTTTTTAAATAAAATTCTTCCAAATCTTTTCTATCTTCACGAATTTGTCTTAATGTTATTGCATATTCTTTAATAGGTAGTGAATCAAAAGTAGAAACATCTCCATCTAACATTACCCCTGTATTTCCAAATTGGAAACTAAAACTATCTGTCATTTCAACTCTATCAGCATACTCTGTTAAATTAGTTTTTCTAAATACTTTTCCATCTTTTGCTATATGTTCAATTGGAAAAGTACGTGCAAATAAACCTTTTTCATATAAGATACTAGAAACTTCTTCATCTGCAAGAGCGTTATATCTTAAATCTTTTCTCCAAGCAAAAATAAACACTCTTCTTCTTCTTTGGGCACATCCATATTCAGCTGCATTAATCACTCGCCATTCAACATTGTAACCTAGGTCATTAAATGTTCGTAACATAATACCAAAATCCCTACCTCTTTGTTTAGCAGGTGATTTTAATAATCTATCTACATTTTCAAGCAATACAAAAGGAGTATTCTTTCCTTTTAATATTCTAGATATTTCCCAAAAAAGAACACCTTTTTTTCCCTCAATACCCTTTTCACCTGATAGTGATCTAGCTACTGAATAGTCCTGACAAGGAAAACCGCCAACCAATAATGAATGATTAGGAATTACAGATAGAGGTACAGTAGATACATCTTTATTGCTCCAAAACTCTGCATGATTTTCATTATTAGTTTCTTCAACATTAAATCTTTTTTTATAACACTCAAAAGCATGTTGTGTTTTAGTAGAAGGTTCCCATTGATTTGCCCATACGAAATTCCAGCCACTATTTTCGATGGCTACTCCATTTTCATCAAATGAATGTATATCATTTAAACCAACTCTAAAACCACCAACACCAGCAAATAATTCTACTACTGTTTTCTCCATTTTTGTATCGCTCCGTTTCCTATTTAAGTTCTATTCTATATAGTCATTTCCCTATATAATTGTTATAATGATTTATAACAAATTATATACTATTGTACCATTTTAATCAAGATCGATCAAGCAAAAAAATGGAATAAAATTCGAACACCAAAGGAGTGACTTACTATGCTTTTTGACTACGACGATAGAGATATAGATAGTATCTTTAATTACGCTAAAAAATTGGAATCTATGACTTTTCGGGAAATCGAAAATATGTTTGAACAATCAATTCAAAAATATTATATCAATCACTATGATTACAGTTATTCCAATCATCAAACACAGAATTTGATAGTTAAAGAACCTGAAGTTGGATACATCACAAATTCTAAAGCAAAAGGTCAATTAGGTGGTTTTTTAGAAAGAAAATATTTTGGCTATAAACCAAATAGCGAACAAGAAGCTGACTTCAATAAAGTTGGTTTAGAACTAAAACAAACCTGTATTGATTTAACGAAGAAAGGTGAATATCGTGCCGGAGAAAGATTATCAATCACTAACATATCTTTCAAAGAGCCAGTCATAGATAATTTCTATGATAGTCATGTTTGGGATAAGATTAAACTAATACTGCTCATTCATTATTTAAGAGATAAATCCATTGACAGAATGGACTATCAAATCAAATTTGTAAACTTATTTACACCTCCAAAAGAAGATTTGGAAATTATCATACAAGATTATGAAAAGATTAATCAAAAAATAAAAGATGGAAAAGCTCATGAATTGAGCGAAGGCGATACTCTTTATCTAGGTGCATGCACAAAAGGAAGTACCGCATTAAAAAGTATGCAACCTCAATTTTATGGTAATCATACTCCCGCAAAACGAAGAAATTTCTGTTTCAAACAAAGCTACATGAACTATATTCTTCAAAATTACATTCTTAAAAGCAAAGTACCACACGAAAATATTATAAAAAATTCTGAAATATTAAAAACAACAACATTTGAAAATTATATTATAAACAAAATCAATTCACACGCAGGTAGAACAGACAAAGAGCTTTGTGCAATGTACGATAGAGAATACAATAACAATGAAGCACAATGGATTCACCTAGCATATAAAATGCTTGGGATTAAAGGAAGTCATGCTGAAGAATTTGAAAAAGCAGGGATAGTCGTTAAAGCTATTCGAATTGAAGAAAATGGCAAAATAAAAGAAAACATGTCTTTCCCACCATTTAAATTCAAAGAATTAGTAAATGAAACTTGGGAAGAGTCAACATTGTTCAATTACTTTGATACTACTAGATTTTTATTTGTAATATATCAATCTGATGGTAATCATTATAAGTTAGCAGGGTCGCAACTATGGAATATGCCATACAACGATTTAAACAACACAGTAAGAGAAGGTTGGGAAAATATAAAAACTTCCATTATTAACGGTGTAACATTTACTCCTCAAAAATATGGTACTAGTATAAGATACTTAAATTCATTACCTAAAATAAAAGATAATCCAATAATACATATAAGACCACATGCACCAAAATCAGCATTTAAATTCAAAGATGGTTCTATCATTGGTAATTTATCTAATGCCGATGAGTTGCCTGATGGACAATGGATGACCAAGCAGAGTTTTTGGATTAACAATACATATTTATTAACACAATTGAATTATAAGGAGATTAAATAAATGAAAATAGATTTATATTCTCATAACTACGCTTATGAATTATTGCAAAACGATAATTATAAACCAATTTACGATGAAATCATCAATGTATGCAAAGATTGTCCACTACCTATATATAAAGAAAAATCTGCAAAGCAACCAAAGTTAGAAGTTGTTCAACAAATTATAAACACATATTTCGATTTAAAATTAACATCTCTAGGTTGGGATTCGCAACCATTAGTAACCTCTGATAAATTAGACGATAAATTAAAAGCAGATTTCAGCAAAACATTTAAAACACCAAAAGGATACTCTCCAAAAGCTAATTTTACTGTAATTATTGAAGTCGAATTAGGTAACAATGCTAGTTATTATCGTGATTTGTATAAATTTCTATTAGCCTATTCTCAAAATTCTGCAGATTTTTGTATTCTTATTGTACCAACAAAACATATTGCTCCAAAAATTGATTCAGGAATAATTGAATTTGAAAAGCCAATAAGAGAATTAAAGGACGCTAGACTTAATTTTCCTATTCCAATTCTAGTAATTGGTTTAGATGATGATGGAGTAAATATTTGGGACACAAAAAAATATATCGGTAATAATCCTAAAAATCTAGAATTAATTACTAAAAACGAATTTGAACGTAAACTTTTCGTTGAATCTTATATTAATTTTCAATATAAAAAACGCAATGAACCATTATATGTAAACGATGACTTTAAAAAAAATGCCAACGATATCAAAAAATTAGAGAAAAAAGTTAATAGTTTAAAAGGGAATGCTTCTAAATTGTTAGCCAGTATTAAGAGCATTGAATGTTCACCAGATTTCCTTTCTTCAAAAAAAATAAAAAAGAAATATGATTCTATAGTATGTAAATATTCTGACACAATGAAAGAAATCAAAAAAAACACCAAATTAATCATAGAACTAAAGGGTTAGAATTTTTTTATCCCTTACCCTTTAGTTCATTATTCCAATTAAGAACGTATAAATTTACTGTTCAACAATCATTAAATAAAGTTCATCTTGTATAATTGCTTCAATCAAATTCATCTTTCTAACCCATTCAATTTGATCTTGTTGCTTTAGTTGTTCAGTAACACGCCATTTTTCTTTATACTGTTCCACAAGCAAATCGTGCATTTCCCACGCTTGTTTATCAATCTCATGTAAATGGTCATACAGTTTATTTTCTATCAAGAGAGCGTTATAATGCGCTCTCTCATTATGTTTTAGATATGCTAATCTCAATCTTCCATATTTTCCTAATGGTTTTTTGTTGCCTAATACATTATCAACTTTTAGATTGGGATAATAGTAATCTCCAGTTTTGATATATTCAATTTTCTTTGTCATAATTATAGTCCTTCCTTTCCAAATACATTTTCTAATACTTCTGATTTTGATTCTTCTTTTACATGAGTATAGACCCCTAAAGTTGTTTTAATATCTCCATGTCTAACTAATTTCATTGCCATATTAGGCTTTACATCATTTTCAACTAAATTAGTTGTAAATGTATGTCTTAAACAATGATAGTGAAAGTCTAAATCTAATTCTTTCCTCAACTTTTTGATGCGTGCATTAAATGACATTGGATGAACAAAGTTACCATTAATATCAACAATCACATTTTCATATGGATTCTTTTCAAACCATTTCAACATACCATCTCTTAATTTGGATACCATTGGTATTGTTGCTTTTGAATTTTTAGATTTTCTGTTGTATATAAATCCTTTTTCTTAACTCCGTTATATTCTAGCTTTCTTCGGATTTTAATGGTATTGTTCTCAAAATCAAAATCTTCTTTTCTAAGTGCAAAGGTTTCGCTTACGCGTAAACCTGTATACCAGCCGATGAACAGCGCAACAGCGTAGGAATAGTAATTAAATTGTGTATAATCTCTTCTTGGACATTGTTTCTTCACAATAATAATTCTTTCTAGCAACGCATCTAACTTGGATAGGTTACACTATATTAGACAGTTGAAATGAGAACTGTTATAATCAATCAAAAAGAAAAGAGAGGTAACCTAAATGGCAAGAGAAAGAAGAAATT
>JAGZJH010000048.1 GCA_018365815.1 Erysipelotrichaceae bacterium | reverse complement strand
CCTTGAACTCTTTGGTATATTTTTGGCTCATTTGGACATCTCCTTTGGTTAGATACTATTCTACCAAAACGTGTCCATAAAATCATACTAACATCAGTTTCGGCGTAAATACACTCCTTTTTGATCGTTTCGTGAAATGACTCTATACGACTATTGTCGTATGGCCATCCTTATTTGACTAAAACTCCATAACTCTACTTGAGTGTTTACACATAATTATTGACAGTATCCAAATTTTTGATTGAAATTTCCTTATTCTGACATAAACAATGGATATATTTTTAAAACATTATTCGTTTTTCTTCAAAGCTGCCACTGTTAATTTATAGAAAAGTAAACTATATAGACTATTAACAACTAGAAAAATCGTCAAATCTATTAAGGACATATCTGTTAATGAACGACTACGTAGGGCAATCATTGGTTGAGAATAAGGGAAAAACTTTGTAAGATTCTCGTTAATAAAAATCAGCACAAAGTTTAACATGCTACCAATTGTAGCAACTCCAACAACTTTACTAAAATTACGAGTCTTTGCGGTTACGAAGGATTGAAGCGTCATTATCGGAAAAGAGGCCACCACTGACAACAGAAGCCATTTAATATGAACTGCTAAACTGAGGTCAAACGAAATCCCGTCAACTTTAGCAGCTACAACAAAAATAAGTAGTAAAAAAAGTTGGACGGAAAGAATCAGAAAGAAGCCACTTAATAGTTTTCCAAAGTACAATTTATCCATTGAAACTTGATTAGCTTTTAACATCTCAATGTTTTTTCTCTCAAATTCTGGCATCAGTAACTGTCCCACAATAATGGCTAACATAGGAGGATAGAGAAGTGTACTGTTATAAAATGTTAATTGTCCCCATAAAACAAGGGATTGTGTCTTATCAATTAAGACAGCCCTATTAGCAAAATAAACTCCTAAACCGATAAAGCTAGAAAAAACCAAAAATGCCATTCCAATCATGAACAATTGTAATTTGCGAGTCTTTTTCCACTCAGCAAAAACATAAGGTCTCATTTCAACTTCCTCTCTTTCTCAAAATAACATTAGCTAAACCGTATAACATCAAACAATAAATCATAAAGAATACTAGTTTCCAAGGTAACTGTTGATCCAAGAGGTAGGTATATGCCCCATCCCCAAGAAAGTGATACTTATAAGGTGCTAAACTGCCTGCTCCGGTCAACGGATTAAGCAAACTAGCAAAACCATAACTTCTTGGATTTAAGACGATTCCTAAAAAACCTCCTAACAATCCTAAAGCCAGTAATACGCCTTGTTTTTCTAGTACCATTGCTAACGTTAAATAGATAGAAACTAGAGCGAAAATAGATAGTAATTGTCCTAAAAATTGAACTCCTACAATGTCCATAGGAATTGAGATACCAGATTGTTTTCCAAAGCAACAGATAGCTACAATTTCTGCAAAAGACATGACAAAGAAGAAGACCATTGTAAATAAAAATTTATGTCTAAAGATCGTCATCAAACCTAAGCCATTTGTAGCTTGTAATTTAAAGGTCTGTCCTTCTCGTTCATTACTCACAATTCGACTCACAAATACAGAAACAGCAATAGGAAGCATGAGAAGGTTCACATTCTGATTACTAAATAAAGTTCCGACATTTTTTAACTCTGGATGCGAAAAAGCAGACATAAACATTGCAATACTCCACAATGTCGCTACAATCATCAAAAGAGTAACAATTGAAAAAGATTTTGTTCGTCTACTTTTTAACCATTCAATGTACACACCTCTCATCTTATACCTCCTTTGTTAGTTCCAGAAAAATATCTTCTAATGTCTCACTTTCTCTAGTGACACGAAAAATTCTAAAGCCAAGGTCGGTTATATAGGTGATAATATCCGCAAGACGATCGTTACTCATATCGTCTAATTTAACCTCACTCGCCGATGCTTCCCGTACTCTGACTGAACCGAAATCAACTAAGTGTTGAACAATATTATTTTGCGAAAAATCGCCACCAATCTCAATCCAAGTATTTGATTTGATCTCTCGAATCTCTCCTTCATAAACTAAACAACCATGATTTATAATACCAACCCGATCAGCAATTTGTTCTATCTCTGATAAGATGTGGCTGGAGATAAAGACTGTTAAGCCTTCTTCTTTTGCTAATTTAACAATCAACTCACGAATTTCATGAATCCCTGCTGGATCAAGACCATTAGTCGGTTCATCTAATAATAAAATTTGGGGCTTTTTAACTAAAGCAAAAGCTAAGGCTAAACGTTGCTTCATCCCTAGGGAATAGGCTTTCACTAATTTCTTACGATTTTTGTCCTCCGCCAATCCAACTAATTTCAAAGTTGGCCAAATATTATCCTCATCAAAACCTACCATTTTTTGAAATACTAATAAGTTTTCATATCCCGTTAAATTTGGATAATAAGATGGTTCCTCAATCATCGATCCAATTTGATTTAGGTAATCATTATTCTCTTTGATATTTTGACCATTGACTAAAATCTCTCCTAAAGTAGGCTCCACCAAAGATAAGATCATTTTCATCGTAGTTGTTTTCCCTGCGCCGTTGGGACCTAAGAAACCATAGATTTCCCCTTCTCTGACTGTCAGTTTCTTAAGATCCACTGTAGTAGTATCTTTATAGACCTTTTTAAGATTTTTCAATTCAATAATATTATTCATCTCATTAATTTCCTTGTAATCCTTTTAGCCAGGATTACTCCTTTCTTTACAATGTAATTCTACTTTATCATCTTAAAGATAACATTAAGATAGATCAAGATATTTTCTATACTTTTGAATTAATGAAGTTGAAGTAACTTTCATTGGTTTTTATTAGATTACTATGAGTATCTTTATAGACTTTACCTGTCTCATCGTCTATATAGATAATGTAATCAACATATTCAACAATATCTAGATGATGGCTAACCATCAGCATAGTCTTTTTTGAATAATTACTATTTTTTAGAATATTGGTGTAAATTTTATTTTTACTTTGTTCATCGAGGTTACTGAATGCTTCATCCCAAAAAATGATACCTTCATTTTTAAGTAACGATTTAGCTATTAATAGTTTCTGAATTTGTCCCCCCGATAAATTTTTCCCTTGTTTTAATAATTTTGAATGAACTTTATTTGGCAATTGGTTAATAACTTCATCTGCCGAGGTATCTTTTAATACTTGAAATAGGGGTGTTAAATCATCTGAATCCCACTCCAAATTTTCTAATACACTTCCCTTTCTTAAGGTCATATTCTGAAGAACAACACTCAAACATTCTTCAAAATTTTCGATACCATATTTTAATGAGCCATTATAACGTAACATACCTGCTAATAACAGTAATAACGTTGATTTCCCACTACCTGATTTCCCTACGATAGCAACTTTTTCTCCTTTACCAATTGTTAAATCAATATCATTATAAATCGGCTTCATGCCATAAGAAAAATTCAACTTTTCAGCTTTTATCAAATACTCGTCTGAACTCGAGCTTTGTACTAAAATTGGTTTACTGTCTTTTAATAAATCACTTTGTTTTTCTGCATAGACACCTAACCTTATAGCTTCAAAAGCAGCCCCCTTAACTTGCTCAATAGCTGATACTAATAACGAAATACTAGTCTGATAAACTAATAGGTCTGAAATGGAAACATGTATATAATTTTCATAGTAAACTGCTACTATGATGATTACCGAGAGACTAATATAATTAAAAATCGTACCAATCAGCTGTGTAAGATTTTCAAATTTCAAAATCTGTGAATACTTTTCAGTAACTTTTTTATTAATATCCATCCATGAACTAAAGGTCAAACCTTCCCGCCTCATAATTTTGATATAGTCAATATCGTCTAAATCCATTTGCAATTCCGAATTAAAATCAATTAGATACTGCAAATAGGTTTGATTATATTCGTTTTGTTTGCGATAAAGAAATATTGAAATAATACTATACGCTGAAATCATCGTAACTAGAATCACTGTTAATTTGACTGAAATAGTCATCAGATATATAAAAATAACAATTGCTGAAATAAAACTAACACATGACGGAATAATTTTTAAAGTAACATTATCCCTTAAGGTAGATTTGAAATTAATCTTTTCTGAAATTCCACCGCTTAAATGATTTCTAAAATATAAAAGTGGCTTTTTCAATAATTTTTCAAAAAGTATTCTGCTATAATTATTATCAAAATCTAAATTATATTCATCCAGTGCATTATTTTTAATAAAATATCCAAATAGTTGGAATAAAACTACCCCCGCTAGAAGAATGATACTGGCCCAGAATTTAAATTTTTCCGCTAACATGTATCTTAATACTACCGAAAATATTAAAACGCTGATCTGGATTAACACTAATGAAACTAAAAATAAAATAATTGTTTTTGTTTTCAAAGTTTGTATAAAATATTTCCAAAAAATTTGGTTATATTTTTGCTTTTGAAAATTCTTACTTTTACTTATCAACACTATTGTTTTAGAGTAGTGTTTTATAAATTCTTCATAACTATATTTTACTCGACCAATTGCTGGATCTACTATCATAACTTGGGTTGCAGTAATCTTTTCTAGAACAACAAAATGATCATTATTCCAGTGGAGAATCATCCTTTGTTTCTGTTCCTTATAGATTTTACATATATCCTCATATGTAGCATGGTATGCATTCAAGGTTACTCCAAACCTCTCGTTAAGAGATAGTAAGTACGATACATTCAGACCATCCGCTGGTAGGGTATCTTTATTATATACCTCATATAAAGGGACTTTGTGCCCCAGATCATTTAATAGCATTGTATAACATGCTAATAAGCAATCCTCCTCGTTATTTTGCAAAACAATCTTCATGTATAAAGTTTCCTTCCTATCGCTGATTATAGAGTAGGGATTAGAAGGTCTAGAGAATTATCTCTTTTTAGATACTTGGCTGTAGAATATAATATCCCTGACAAACCATTCATAATCCCATAAACATTATATTTAGTATTAAAACTGCACATCCACCCATTTTCTAAACCAAATGAATGCAACTTCCTATACTCAATTTCCAAAATTTTTTCCAACTCTTGTGCTTCGTGTCCTTTAAGATATGAACGATAATAGTTAAGTGCTAACAAATTTCCACTAGTTCCATGACAAATAGAAAAATTGGTCATATTGAATCCAACTTCAATTATTTGAGATACTGCATGTCTAATATCAGCTTCTAACTCTTTTCTTCTAGCACTAGGAATTAGCTGAAATTTTTTATCCAATTCTAGTTGAGCTAATCTTGCAACAAGAACTCCTGTTGAGCCATGACACCAATTAGCACTGGTTGAATTATTTCTTTTATCTATCCAACCTTGAGATATTTTTTGGCGATTATCAAAGTTATTCGCTTGAAATAACATCTCTAGGGCTTTAGAATTATCCAAAATTCCAGCAATATAGTGTAATGCCAATTCTATTCCTAGATTTCCATGTGCTAAACTAACATTATTTGATTCCAAATTATCCCAAGCAATATAATTCTCATAATTAACCTTTAAATCAATTAATTTATCTAAGGCTTGTCGAAGATTTTTAATTGACAAATCACTTCTATACAGAGCAACAATCTCATTAGGAAAACTTGAAAGAAAATCTGCACTCGAAACATTCAAATCTAAACTGTAATCCTTATTTCTATCTAAAATTGACTTTGAGATTTTTTGTCCCGTAATCAACTGTATTCTTTTCAATGCAGAAAGAATACCTAATTTTCCAACGTAGTACGATTGATTTTGCACACTATCGTAAGAGTTTGAGAGAGTTAGAAAAATTCTATGTATACAATTATAAATTTTCTCCTGTCTTTCACTATTCACTAAATCGTAGACTTCACATAATGCAATTGATAATCCAGAAATTCCCTCATAAATAGATAGATCCATAGGTTCAAGTTTAAATGCATCATAATCTGTAACTTTAAGCGTTAACCAATTTGTACTTCCATCTAATTTAGAGCATTTCTCATTATTCAAAATGGTATCAACTAGCGTATTGATACCAGCAAACAAAACCTCTTTATCTGAATTTAAATTATTAAATTTTTTGTACGACTCTTGAAGCTCGGTACTATACAAAGCATTTGGTGTTTTAATAGAAAATTCAATTAAATCGACTTGTTCCTTCATTATGCTCAAGTCAAATCTTTCCAATTTTTTTAATGCCTCGGTTAAAGCAGATTCTTTTAATTTCCATACTATAGTCTCATTATCTTTAATGTCGACATCACTAATACGAGAATAAAAATATGGAATATTCATATTAAGTAATTGTTTTTCTTCAGATTCACATAAATTCAAACTTTCAAAATTTGATAATTTATCAGACATCTTTTCAAATAAAACATTTGACTGATTACAATAAATTGGTGAAGTCAACAATTGACGGACTAAACTGTAATCTCTAGTATTTCTAAATAAAACTCTTGTTTTTAAATCACTAAAACTTAAATAAAGTTGTTTTAGAAATTCTTTATTATCAATAATAAAATGACCTAACTCTAGGTAGCCCATTTTTATGGAATCAATGTAATCTTCTGCATTTAAATAATTCCTTAATCCCGTTTGTCCTACTCGATAAGGTAAGTGAGCTTGATTTTCTGTTTTATATTTTTGTTTTTCAACATGTATATCATCTCTATTCTGGTTTATCAGCACTCTTGCTTCACCAATAAGAGTGCCCCCTAAAACTCCACTAGTATCTCCTCCAAAAATTTTATCGGCTTCAGACACAGGTAACAATCCTGTAGATAGTACTGAATTTCTGCTATCCCGAATTATCTCTAAAGTAGCATTATTATCCGCTACTGTTTCATACGGACTTACAGAAAATACTGTCTCAGCATCTACTAGGATAGGCTGAACATTATGTGAAATAAGATTTTCGAAATGCAAGTCAGAAATATTTAAAATGTAAGCATATGCTACAAGATAACCCATTCTTTTATAAAACTCTTTCGCTTCATCAATCGAACAAACTGGTTTACTGTCTATAAAAGTTTCCCAAAAGTAACCTTCCCTATCTAAAAAGTCAGGTACAAACTGAATCTCTTTTTTTAAATACTTGCTAACTTGATTATCCAATTTTTTTAAAAGATGATTTGGTTTTGACGATTTTTTCTTATAAACTAATTTTTGTCCCTCATAAGATAAAATACAAACTCCACTTCCATTATGAATATCACCTGTTACTTTAATATCTAGATTGTTTAAATTAGGATATTCATCATCTGAGCAAATAAATTTTATTTTTTTCAATATTGAAAAGTCTATTGAAAAATGTTTTTTTACGCATTTAAGCAAATCAAGGTACTGCTCTATACTGATGATGACACGTTGACTAATAGTCGGAAATCTTTCCTCTATTTCTTCTAAAATATCACCATTTTTACATAATACATTATTAAAATAATCATATCGTAGCTCAGCTGTATCGCCAATTAACTTCCCTTCAATACGTTTTTCGTTAATCAAATAAATTAATGTAGATCGATAATAGTCTGATATATTTTTCTCAACCTGTTTTAGTACCTTAACATCCTCATTAAGAACTTCAGGTATTTTCTTTTCAATAAAAACTTTAGGAAATTTATTAAACTGACTATATAATTGTTCTTGATGATTCATTGTCTTACCTTTCTAAAAATTAACAACAGGTAAAGATAGCTTGTAAGCTATTCCAACGACATTCAGCAGAAATAGTATTTACTCCATGACCAGCTCCGCCCAAAAGATTATCTATTTCTTCCATTTTTAGTTCTTGTAACGCTTCCAAAGCTTCTAGATGAATTTTATTATTTTTCATAGTCTATAACCTCATTAAATTTCATGTCGAGTCTGGCTCGAAATTATTTTTCTTTATAAATTGATTCTAAAATTGCAACATAAAGACAAGTTTAAGGCAAAGTAAAGTCAAGATAAATTTCTAATTTAATATATAGTCATAAATTATATGAACTACATGAATGAATAAATAAACAAAATTCATCATATAAAAAAAAGAGGTTTCCCTCTTCTTTATATAACAATGTAGATACTTAGTCATCAAAAATTATGAGCAACATGTAGCAAGAAATGCCCAAGTATTCAAGTGACACTCATGTGAAATGGTTTTAAACACACCGTTCCCAGCTCCAATAATTTGGTCAAGTTCTTCAAGACTTACTTCTTTAATTGATTCGATAATTGCATCTTTTTTCATAATTTTCCTCTCTCTAAATTAATAATTATTATGAGCAACATGTAGCAAGAAATGCCCAGGTATTAAGATGACACTCATGTGAGATAGTTTTAAACACACCGTTCCCAGCTCCAATAATTTGATCAAGCTCTTCAAGACTTACTTCTTTAATTGATTCGATAACTACATCTTTTTTCATATTTTTCCTCTTTCTAAGATTTAAGAATAATCTGCTAAGTTACCTCTAGCACATGACTATTCAAAGCTATTGATAATCCGTTATTATTTTGAGACTAAGTATCTTTGTTACAAGTAAATTTTACGAAGACTAGGTTAAGACAGAGTAAAGAAATCTTAAAATTATTTTTAAGAATTTAAATTTCCTATCTGCCTACAGTTTATTAAAGTAAGATGGTTTATGGTATAATTAAAATAAATTTTATGGGAGGCGCGTATATGAATTTCGAAGCGCAGCTATTAAACAAACGGATATTAATAGTAGACGATGATGTTTCACTTAGTAAATCTATTAAAGAAGTTTTGGTGAGCAGGGGATTTAAAAATATTAGTAATGCTTACAGTATTAGCGAAGGAATAGATATTTTTTCTATTTCTAAAATAGATCTCATTATCCTAGATGTAATGTTGCCGGATGGAGAAGGTTATCTACTTGCTCAGTACATCAGAAAAACTTCTGATATACCAATTTTATTTTTAACAGCCAAAAATAATCCAGATGATGAAGTTAAAGGATTAGATTCAGGTGGTGATGACTTTGTCACAAAACCATTTCTTCCAAAAACTTTAATCTATCGTATAATTGCTTTACTGAGGAGAGCATATAAAGGAGAATCAGAATTAATAACTTTAACTTCTTGTATCATTGATTTAAATAATGCTAGTGTAAAAAAAGAGGAACAGCATTTATCGCTAACTCCAACTGAAATACAGATTCTAAGAAAACTATATACCAATAAAAACTATATTGTGTCAACAGAAGCAATCTGCGATACTATTTGGGGAATAGATAGTTTCGGATATGAAAAATCCTTAATGGTACATATTCGTAATATAAGAGAGAAGATAGAATTATCCCCATCAAAACCACGTCACCTCATTACAGTCAAAGGGCTGGGTTATAAGTTAGTTATCTGAATTTACGGAGTCCTCTATGAATATTTTCAAAAAAGGTATATTAAAATTTATTCTCGCCTTTCTTACCATAATATTTATCGATTTTGTTCTATTAGTAGCTACAACCAACTTTATCCGTAGCCAACAATCTCCTATAGATATCATACAAGGTGTATCTTCGAACATCACCCCATCAAATGGAACATATAAAGTTAATCAAACTGCAAAAAAACTGATTAAAAAGCACAACTTATGGGTCATGATTCTTGATCAAAAAAGTGGAAATGAAAAGTTTAATATCAAAAAACCTAAAAATATAAAAACACAATTTGATTATGCCGATGTCATTAAGTTTTCACGTTATTATTTAGATGACTATCCAATATTCACTCAAATAAAAAAAGAACAAAAAGATATTTATATAATTGCATTTCCAAAAGAAAGTATCATTAGATACGGAAATAATTTCTTTGATCTAAAGAGAATTCAAATTTTTCCGATTTTAATTTTAGTTATCATATTTGTTAACTGCCTATTTTGCCTATTCCTATACCTTTATAGTGTTACTTTCTTAAATCGCAACATCCAGCCAATTATTAACGCAATAGGTAAATTACCTGTCGGTTTAAACAAACAGGTAAATTCTGTTCAAGAATTAGATAGATTAACTTTAGCGGTTAACTCTGCTAACAAAAAACTACGTAAAAATGAAGAATTCAAAGAGAATTGGATTTCTGGAATAGCTCATGACATCAAAACCCCACTCTCAGTTATCGTGGCTAATGCATCATTAGCTATTGAAAAAACAGATAATGATGACCTATTAAAAAATTTGAAACCTACGCTGATTGAGAGTCACTATATTCAAAATTTGCTAAACGATCTCAACATATTCGCTAGACTAACAAACGGTAATTTAAAATTAAATCAAGAAATAACAGACATTATACCCTTCTTTAAGGAAATAATCATACAAATTATTAATCAAGAGATTTGGAATGATTTTAATTTTGAGTTTATTCCTGATAATAAATTGTTGGGTAAAAAAATGTACATTGAAAAATCTTTGATGTCTAGAGTTATTCACAATCTCATTTATAATTCTGTATTGCATAACCCTTCTGGTTGTAATATTCAGATTGTCCTTAACTATATTTCCCGTAATAAATTTTCAGTTATTATACGTGATAATGGAATTGGAACTTCTACAGATAGACTTAAAAATATTAATAAAATTGAGGAATTTAATTTTGATATTTCTGGAGTTCGCAGAAGTGGTATGGGACTAAAAATTTCTAACCAAATTGTTGATTTACATGGAGGTAGTATGATAATCACAAGTGAACAAGGAGAATATTTTCAAACAGAAATTATCCTTCCTATTGAGTCACCTACCTTATAGTACGCAGTCATTCCATTTTAAATAATTGAGGCTATTTTATCACTCTTGTATCCCTTTTGCGAGACCATAAGAATCATCTTACTTAAAAGCTGCATCATTTTAGAACTCCTTCAACTCTTCAAGAACAACATCTAAGTCCTCTTTTTCCACTATTTCTCCAGGTTCTACTTTCTCTCCTGGTAAAACATAATCATGGATCTTGCCATTTCGTCGAATAATGCTGATTTTATCTCCCTTGATAAACCCTCTTTCTATCGCTTCCATTACTTCATCATAAGTCATCATTTTATATACCTCCTATTTTCTACAATATATCTATTCGTAAAAGATACCAAAAAGTAACAAAAAAAGCACTCAAATTGATATTTAACCTGTCAAGTAGACAGGTTAAATATCTAAAAAAGTGTCTGTTTTTGAAGGTCAGTCGTACAAAATAAATGTACGGCTGTTTTTTTATGCAGACCACTTAGACTTGTACTTTTCAATTTTGTTATTCT
>JAGZJH010000008.1 GCA_018365815.1 Erysipelotrichaceae bacterium | reverse complement strand
ATCTTAACGGCGAAGATAGTGCGCAAGTGCGAAAATAGCAAGTTGCCAGGCGATTGGTATCCTTATGGATACCTTTTTTTATTCCTTTTATGATCATTTATATATATATCTTTAATAATCAAAATCTAAATGAATAATTATCAATACATATCATTCTAGCAAAATAAAATATTAAACTTAAACAATATCTATATTTCTACATAAAAAAACAACACATTATTCAAAATGTGTTCTTGTATTAAAGATTTTTCCATTCTTTAACCATGTCAGAAAAATCAACATATTTAAGGATGCCACTTTTATTAACAGCTACTTCACCATCTTTAATAAATATAGTTTGAGGGATAGTAGTTGTGGTACCAAAATTTGTATTTTAATAAAAATAAAATCCTCATACAATTTTTGTATGAGGATTAACATTTAATATAATTATAATGAAATATATGATTTAACTAATTCTACTACTTCTTCCATTGTTCCTTTATTTAATGCTTCAGCAGCTAATTTATTCATTTCTTCTTTTGATAAATCTCTAATTAATTTTCTTTGTCCTAAAACAGATGTAGCAGACATTGAGAATTCATCTAATCCTAAACCAATTAATAATGGTGCAGCCAATGGTTCACCAGCCATTTCTCCACACATACCAGTCCATTTTCCTTCTTTATGTGCAGCATCAATTACATTTTTAACTAATCTTAAAATTGATGGATTAAATGGTTGATATAAATAAGAAATAGATGATGACATTCTATCAGCAGCAAATGTATATTGAATTAAATCATTTGTACCAATTGAGAAGAAATCAACTTCTTTAGCAAATTGATCTGCTAAAACAGCAGCAGCAGGAATTTCAATCATGATACCAACTTGAATTGTTTCAGAAACTTCAATTCCTTCTTCAATTAATTTTGCTTTTTCTTCTAACAATAATTCTTTTGCTTTTCTAAATTCATCTAAAGTAGCAATCATAGGGAACATGATTCTTAAATCACCATGAACAGATGCTCTTAATAATGCTCTTAATTGAGTTCTAAATATGTCTTCTCTTTGGAAACAAAGACGAATTGCACGAACCCCTAAGAATGGATTCATTTCTTTTGGTAAATCAATCGCAGCAATTTCTTTATCTCCACCAATATCTAATGTTCTTACAACTACTGGATTTCCGTTAACCCCTTCTAAAACCGCTTTATATGCTTCATATTGTTCATCTTCAGTTGGTAATTCAGCAGATTCCATATATAAGAATTCAGTTCTATAAAGTCCTACACCTTCAGCACCGTTTTCAATAACACCTTCAATATCTTTTGGAGAACCGATATTTGCAACTAATTCAACATGATGTCCGTCAGTTGTTACTGTTTTTTCATCTTTTAATTTTTTAAGTTCTTCTCTATAAGCGATAAATTCATCACGTTTTGTTTGATATGTAGCCACTTCATCATCAGTTGGGTTAATAATTACAACACCTTCGCTACCATCTAAAACAATCATATCTCCGTCTTTTACTTCTTCAGTAATTGTTTTACAAGCTACAACAGCAGGGATTTCTAAACTTCTTGCCATGATAGCAGAGTGAGAAGTTCTTCCTCCAATATTTGTAGCAAATCCTCTAACTAAATTTTTATTTAATTGTGCAGTATCAGATGGTGTTAAATCATCTGCGATAATTACTACTTCTTCATCAATTAAAGCTGGATTAGGTAATGGTTTATTTAATAAAGCAGCTAATAAACGACGTGAAACGTCTTTAATATCTGCAGCTCTTTCTCTAAAATATTCATCACCCATTGATTCAAACATTCCGATGAACATATTTGAAACTTCTTCTAATGCAGCATCAGCATTAATTTTTTCATTTTTAATTTTGTCTTCAACCTGAGATTTCATTTCAGGATCGCTAAGTACTAACGCATGTGCATCAAATACTGCTGCTTCTTCTTCAGATAAATTCTTTGAAGCAGCTTCTTTAATTGAAGCTAATTCTTTTGCTGTTTTATCCATTGCAGCTTCATAACGAGCAATTTCCCCTTCTACGTCCTCAATAGTACGTTTTGTAACTGTTAAATCTGGCATAACTAGTTTGTATGCTTTTGCAATTGCAATACCACTAGATGCAGCTATTCCTTTAATCATGTTTTAAAACACCTCCATACTTCTATATTGTACCCTATATTTTTGTAAAAATAAAGAGAATAAATGTAAAAATAAAAACGTTTACATTTAAAATTGTAATTGATATTAAAACAAAAAAATTTATAGTTAAATATTATGAAATAATCTGTTTTTACTTGTATTTTGACAAAAAAATGTGTAACATAGAACTGATAGGAGGGAATATGTAATGAAAATTATTACAGTAAAAGATTACGAACAAGCTTCACAAGAAGCATTTAAAATTTTTAAGGAACAAGTGGTATCAAAAAAAGATTCAGTATTAGGTTTAGCAACTGGTTCTACGCCAATTAGATTGTATGAACTATTAGCTGAAGATCATAAGAAAAACGGGACTTCTTATAAAGACATTCACACTTTTAACTTAGATGAGTATTATGGTTTAGATCAAACTCACCCACAAAGTTACTACTATTTTATGAAAGAACATCTATTTAAATTCTTAGATATTGATTTAAATAACGTTAATGTTCCTAAGGGGAATGATGATATTGAAGCAGAATGTAAACGTTACAACACTCTATTAAGTAAATATATTATCGATTTACAATTATTAGGGATTGGTTCAAACGGACATATCGGATTTAATGAACCTGGAACCCCATTTGATTCAGTAACTCATTACATTGAATTAGATGAATCTACTCGTAAAGATAACGCTAGATTATTTTTTAATGGTGTATTAGAAGATGTTCCAACACACGCAGTAACTATGGGAATTAAAAATATCATGGAAGCTAAAAAAGTAGTATTAATTGCTTGTGGTGAAAATAAAGCTAATGCAATTCAAAAATTAGTTGAAGAAGAACCGACTACTTCATTACCAGCTTCTGCTTTAAGTAAACATAATGACTTTGTTTTAATTATTGATGAAGCAGCTGCAAGTAAACTTAAAAAATAGCAATATTTTGAAGTGATTAAGTCACTTCTTTTTTTATAAAAAAGTTTTATTCTATGACAAATATGCTAAAATATAATAGAGGTGAGAATATGTTAAATATTAGAAAAGAAATAGAAGCATCATTTAATGATATGATTAAAGATTTAGAAACATTGGTAAGTTATAATTCTGTATTAGATTTGGATACTGCTAACGTTAATCAACCATTTGGAAAAGCAAATAAAGAAGTGCTAGATGAAATGTTAGCAATCGGTAAAAGAGATGGTTTTGTCACTAAAAACATTGATGGGTATGCAGGACATATTGATATTGGTTCAGGTGAAGATGTTATTGCAATTTTAGGGCATTTAGACATCGTTCCTGTTAATGAAAGTGGTTGGGAAACAAATCCTTTTAAACTAACTTTAAAAGATGGTAAGTATTATGGACGTGGAACAAGTGATGATAAAGGACCATTACTATACGGATATTATGCTGCGAAAATATTAAATCAATTAGGATTAATTAAAGATAAAACAATACGTATTATTTTTGGGTGTAATGAAGAAACAGGTTCACAATGTATGAAATATTATTTTTCAAAAGAACCTTATCCAAATATGGGATTTACACCAGATGCAAATTTCCCAGTTGTTTACGGTGAGAAAAAAGGTGTTGGAGTTACCTTTAAAGGTAATTGTGCCACTCAAGATTTAATCAGTTTAAATGCTGGAACTGTTGTAAATATTGTGCCAGAAAAAGCAACTGCTGTATTATCTAAACCTAAATCTTTTTTTGAAGATACATTTACATCTTTTATTAAGCAAAAAGGAGTTGAAGGTAAATTAATTGAAGAAAATGGTATTACTACAATTGAGTTGATTGGAAAATCAAGTCATGCCTCTTTACCACATCTAGGGATAAATGCTGTTGTTGTGCTATCTGAATATCTTTCTACAATGATAGATCACCCAGTAGTTCAATTTATTAATCAGTATTTTAAAGGTGATTATGAAGCTAAACGTTTAGGGTTTGGTTTTGAAGGGCAAATGGGAGTATTAACATGTAATGTAGGAATTGTTCATTTTAACGAAGGTCAATTAGAAATTAAACTAGATATACGTTCGCCTCATGAATTAGATGAAAAATATATGGTAGAATGTTTAGATAAAGTATCTAAAGAGTATTCGTTTGCTTTTGACTATAATGTGGGGGCACATTTATTTGTTGATCCAAATTCAAAGTTAATTCAAAGTTTACACAAGGCATATATAGAATGTAGTGGTGATGTTGAGGCTTTACCACAAGCGATTGGTGGAGGAACTTATGCAAAAACAATGCCTAATTGTGTTGCGTTTGGACCTGAGTTTCCGGGTACTGATAATCAAATCCATCAAAATAATGAGTTTATGGATATTGAGGAAGCAAAAAAAGCTATTGAAATCTATGCTAATGCTTTATTTAATTTAATGAAATAATATAATAAAGCTATTAAGCAGAGTGGAAAATATTATTTATTAAAAATGATTAGTTGAATTGAAACTGTGGTGAAAGTAAGTTTTAAAAGGGACATAAAAAACTTACGTCTGAAATGAATCTTATTTATTTTGAAATTTAAATAATGGAATTCATTTCATTCACCCAGTTTTTCTTTACTAAAAAGTATAACAATTATCAAAAGGGTATGGTATGATGTAGATGAAGAAAAAATAGGATTGTGAGGCGGTATGATGGCATCAAGTAAAGAATATTTGAATTTTATTTTAGGGCAGTTATCTAAGTTAAATGAGATTACCTATAGGGCTATGATGGGAGAGTTTATTATTTATTATCATGGTACGATTATAGGTGGAATTTATGATGATAGATTGCTTGTAAAACCGGTAAAAGCAGCAATTGATTATATGCCTATAATTTCATATGAATCTCCTTATAAGGGGGCAAAAGATATGTTGTTAGTTCATGAAGTTGATGATCAAGAATTTTTGACTGGTTTATTTGAGATAGTATATGAAAATTTAACTAAAACAAAATCTAAAGGCAAGAAGTAGATGAAATTTAAAGGTGGTTAAAATGTTAAAAAGATGTGTTGCTTTTTTAAGAGGAATTAATATAGGTGGAAAGAATAAAATCAATATGGTAGATTTAAAATATGAATTTGAAAAACTTTCATTTAATGAAGTTAAGACATATTTAAATAGTGGTAATGTGATTTTTTTCGAGTGATGAAGATGATATAACAAAGTTTGTAAAGTAAATAGAAGCAATGATTAAAAGTCAGTTTGGTTTAGATGTTCCTGTTTTTGTCGTATCAATAGAACTACTTAAGGATATTTTACATAATGCACCAAAATGGTGGGGAAATGATCATAAAGAAATCTACGATAATTTGATTTTTATTATGCCGCCGGCTACTTTTTTTGAGGTGTATAATGAAATTGGAGAACCTAAAAAGGAATTATAATGATGTGATATTTTGGTCTTTTAGCCGTAAAGATTATCAAAAAACACATTGGGGGTCTAAAACAGCAAGTGTAGAGATTAAATCTTCTTTAACAATTCGAACTGCAGGGACTATTAAAAAATAGTCAATATGTAATATGTTTAAAAAGGGGGCTTGTTTATATGGAAAATATTGTGTGGATTATTTTTTTCTTTAATGTTGTCTATTTGCTAAGTTGGTTTTTAATAAATAAAGTTAGGACATCTAAAGCAAAAGTAGTTTTAGATTTTGATAATGGAAATGAGTTTTATGAATCGTTAGATAAGTTAGATCAAGATGAATATTGGAAAGAAGACACTAAAAATTTAAATGTGTTTATGACAACTTTGTTGTTGTTTTTAGAAATTACTCTATATCTACTTTATAAAAGAAGTGATATGTGGTTATTATCTTTAGTAATAGGGTTAATTGTTTCTATTAGTATTGGAATAATATTAAGTGTTAAATTACAAAAGAAATATAGGAAATAGCATTTTTAGATAAGTGATTTTTTTAAGATGTTAATGCAATTATTTTTATAAAGTACCTTTACAAAAGTTGTTATTATTGAATAGCTAGAAAAAGGATTTTTATTTTAGAATTAAATTTTAACCCTTTAAACAATATAGTATTTATGTTTTTGCTAATGAAGCATTGTCTTATTTTTGATGTAGTGTCATATTGATTAAAAAATAAAAGTAAAAGCATGATATCAATTTATAAAGTTTTTAACTAAAATTGTATTAATACAAGTGTGTTATCAATTGTAAATCGGTAATTAGCGTTATTTATTTTAAGACTAAGATGATTTAGGTGTTAGGTGTATTATAAATGCTTCTTAGTCAATAAAAAAACTTTACTGAATTTGTCAGTAAAGTAATGGATGTTTTTATTTAAAGTTTATGTAATATAAACGTATTTGTTAATGGTGCAACTGACAGGACTTGAACCTGCATGAACGTACGTTCATAAGTCCCTCAAACTTACGTGTATACCAATTCCACCACAGTTGCATACTCCAACTTTAACATGAATTTAATCAAAAGGCAAATGTTTTATGCTCTAATTTTAATCAATTGATAAAGATGATATTGTTTCTCCAGATTTTCTTTTATGATATATTTCCAATCTTTCTTCTCTTGTAAGTTTTGACATATAAAAAGTGAACCTCCTTGTTTGGTGTCCAGAAAACTGGGTACACATCACTTTTTGGGGTTCACTTCAATTTTAAATATTCTTTTTCCGCTTTTTTTAATTTATATAACTGTTTTTGACAATTGTTTGTTGATAATCTTATAAAACACATAAATATTTTAATACCACGTTTTAATTTTAATGATTTGTCTTAAAACGATGTTTTGTATAAATCATACAGTGTTAATTGATATACATAGTAATTTAACCAATTACTAAATAACAAATAGGCATGAGAACGCCATCTTACGACAATGTCATTTTCAGGAATGTCATCTAAATAATAATTGATAGGGATATGAGGATTTAGGTTTAAAGATAAATCACGGATATATTCATTATGTAATGTATCCACGTCATATTCAGGGTGGCCGGTAATAAAAAATTGAGTTCCGTTTTGATTTGCAATTAAATATGGACCAGCCTGTAAAGATGAAGCAAGAATGTCTAATTGTTGACAATGTTGAAGTTGTTCTCTATTGATTTCACTATGACGTGAATGAGGAGCATAAAATTGATTATCAAAACCACGTAAAATTTTTCTGTTTCTTTTTTCTTTATTAATTTTATGTAAATAAATTCCAGATATTTTTTTAGATAAATTTTCTTTCTCAATTTGATAAAAATAATAAAGTGCTGCTTGGCTTGCCCAACAAATATACATTGAACTAAATACATGAGTGGTAGACCAATCAAAAATTTGTGTTAATTCTTCCCAATAATCCACTTCTTCAAATGCCATTTTTTCCACCGGGGCACCTGTAACAATCATACCATCATATTTTTTATTTCTAATTTGATCAAAAGTTGTATAAAATGTTTCTAAATGCGCCATGGAAACATTTTTTGATTGGTGAGATTTCATATGTAATAACTCTATATCAATTTGTAAAGGTGTGTTTGAAAGTACGCGCAATAATTGAGTTTCGGTAATAATTTTTGTAGGCATGATATTAACAATCAATAATTTCAAAGGGCGAATATCTTGATTTAAAGCACGAGTGGTAGACATCACAAAGATATTTTCTTGTTCTAATATTTTTTTTGCAGGTAATGAATCAGGTATATTAATTGGCATAAAATAATCTCCTTATAAAATCTTGTTTTACTATATCATTTAAATTAGAATTAAGCAATGAATGATTAGAACGAAACTTGAATGAATGATAATAAAATGATATGATAATCGTATTTGAGAAAGGGTGAAAGTATGGAAGAAAACATTATAAAACAAGTATCTAATGAGTTAGATATTTCAATAAAACAAGTAGAAGCAGTTTTGTCGCTTTTAGAAATGGGAAATACTGTACCGTTTATTGCTCGTTATCGTAAAGAAAAAACTGGTGCATTAAATGAAGACCAAATTCGAGAAGTCAGTAAAGTTTATGAATATGGAATAAACTTAAAAAAACGTCAAGAGGATATTATTCGTTTAATTGATGAAAAAGGAATGTTGAATGATGAATTAAAAACAGATATTTTAAAATGTACTAAATTAAGCGAGTTAGAAGATATATATCGTCCCTTTAAAGAAAAGAAAAAAACAAGAGCAATTATTGCTAAAAATAAAGGACTTGAACCATTTAGTCATTGGCTTTTATCATTACCTAGAAACGGTTCGGTCATTGAAGAAGCAAAAAAATATTTGAATGATGAAGTGACAAGTGAAGAAGAAGCAATTTTAGGGGCACAAGATATTATTGCCGAAAATATGTCTGAAACTGTTAAATATCGTAAATATGTTAAAGATATGCTTTATAAAACAGGATTAATCGTCACTAAAGAGAAAAAGAAACATAATGATGAAAATAAAATTTATGAAATGTATTACAATCATAGTGAACGATTAAAAAATATTGTTTCGCATCGTATTTTAGCGATTAATCGTGCTGAAAAAGAAAAAGTAGTGAGTGTGACATTTGAATTTGATAAGCAACGCTTTTTAGATTATATCAATTTTGGGTATATTAAAAATAAAGAAACAACTGCAAAAACAGTAATTGAACAAGCCATCGAAGATGGATTTAAGCGTTTACTTTATCCTTCTATTGAACGTGAAATTCGTAGTGAGTTAACTGAAAAAGCAGAAACTCAAGCATTGAGTGTTTTTTCAATTAACCTTGAAAAATTGTTAATGCAAGCGCCGTTAAAAGATAAAATTATTTTAGGAGTTGATCCTGCGTATCGAACTGGGTGTAAATTGGCGGTAATTGATGTAACTGGAAAAGTTTTAGCCATAGATAAAATTTATCCTACATTACCTAAAGATGATTACTCTAAAGATATTGATAAATTGCTTAAACTGATTTCAAAATATAAAATTGAAGTCGTTGCCATTGGAAACGGAACTGCAAGTCGAGAAACAGAAGCGTTTGTTTCAAAAGTAATTAAAGAAAATCATTTAAATCTTTCATACGTTATTGTTTCAGAAGCCGGTGCTTCGGTGTATAGTGCAAGTAAAATCGCTAAAGAAGAATTTCCAGATTATCAAGTTGAAGAACGTTCAGCCGTATCAATTGCTAGAAGAATTCAAGATCCACTTGCTGAACTTGTTAAAATTGAACCTAAAGCAATTAGTGTAGGACAATATCAACATGATATGAATCAAAAAAGATTGACTGAGCAACTTGAGTTTGTTGTCACTAAATCAGTAAACCAAGTTGGAGTAAATGTAAACACAGCTTCTTCATCATTGCTACAATACGTTTCAGGTTGTTCAACTTCGATTGCTAAAAATATAGTAGCATATCGTGAAAAAAATGGTAAATTTTTAAATCGAGAACAAATCCAATCAGTTCCTAAATTAGGTCCTAAAACTTACACACAAGCCATTGGCTTCTTAAGAATCTTAGAGGGAAATCAACCTTTAGATCAAACGGCAATTCACCCGGAAAGTTATGATATAGCTTTAAAAGTTTTAAATGAAGTGGGTTTGAATGAACGATATTTAGGGACAGATGAATTAGTTGATAGTTTGAAAAAATTAGATCTTGAAAAATTACAAGTTAAGTTTAATACTGATCAATATACTTTAGAAGATGTTATAGAATGTTTAAAAAGTCCATTAAGAACACCACGGGATTCTTACCAAACAGCTATTTTAAAACAAGATATTTTAAAAATTGAAGATTTAAAAGAAGGAATGGAATTACAAGGAACAGTAAGAAATGTTGTTGATTTTGGAGCTTTTGTAGATATTGGTTTAAAAAATGATGGCTTAGTGCATATTTCAAAAATGTCAAACAGACGTATTAAACACCCATTAGAAATAGTTAATGTGGGTGATATTATTAATGTATGGGTAGATAAAGTGGATTTAGAAAAGAAAAAAGTAGCATTAACGATGCTTAAAGCGTAGTATTAAAAAAAGATGTTAAGCAAAAACACTTGACAGTGGTAGAAAATGTGATATGATATACAAGTAAAATTTAAATAAAGGAGAATTATCATGGCAGTAAAATTAAGATTAAAACGTATGGGGGCTAAAAAAGCACCATTTTATAGAATTGTAGCAGCAGATTCAAGATCACCAAGAGATGGTAGATTTATTGAACAATTAGGAACTTATGATCCAACTAAAGAACCAGCACAAGTTACTATTAATGAAGAAGTTGCTTTAAAATGGTTAAACAATGGTGCACAACCATCTGATACAGTTAAAAACTTATTATCACAAGCTGGTATTATTAAAAAATTCACTGAAGCTAAACAAGGAAAATAATCGTGGATTATATTAAAATTTTGCATGATTTGTGTGTTGAACTTGTTGAAGATAAAGCACACTTAAAAGTCAAAGAAATGCCTTCACTAGAAGAAAATGAAATTGTACTTTATATCTATGCAAATCAAAGTGATATTGCTAAATTGATTGGAAAAAAAGGAGCAATGGCAAATTCAATCAGGCAATTTATGTCAGTGAGTGGGACATTATTTGAAAAAAAATTAACAATCAAGTTTGAATCATATGAATAGATGTGCCAGCACATCTATTTTTGTTAGGAGAAAGTAATGGAAGATAAATTATTTATAGGTAAAATTGTAGGAACTCATGGGTTAAAAGGGGAAGTAAAAATTAAATCTGTTTCTTCCTTTAATGATATTCGTTTTAAAAAAGGAAATGTTGTTTATCTGACTAAAAATAAAAGAGATTTCATTGAATTAACGTGTATTAGCCATCGAGTTCATAAAAATATGGATTTAGTTGCATTTGAAAATATGCAAGATATTAATTTAGTAGAAAAATATCGTGATTATGAAGTATATGCTTTATATGATCGTGATTTGTTAGATGATGATGAATATTTTTATAAAGATATTATCGGGTGTAAGGTTTATGATCAAGATGAACAATTAATAGGGGAAGTGACTTCGATTATGGAAAATCCTTTATATGATATTTTAGAGGTCAGTAAACTAAATCAAAACAAATTGTTAATTCCTTATATTAATCAATTTATCATTGAAGAAGATATTTATAATCATAAAATTGTAGTTAGAGTTTTAGAAGGAATGTAGTATGAAAATTGATATTTTATCATTATTTCCACAAATGTTTGAAGGTTTTTTAAATACCTCAATTATTGCAAGGGCAATTGAAAAAAAACTGGTTGAAATCAACATACATGATTTTAGAGAGTATGCTTTAAATAAACATAAAAAAGTTGATGATTATCCTTATGGTGGCGGACAAGGAATGGTGTTGATGTGTCAACCTTTGTTAGATTGTTTAAAAGCAATTAAAAAAGAAGATAGTGTAGTGATGTTGATGTGTCCAACCGGTCAACAATTTAATCAACAATGTGCAAGAAACTTTGCTAAAATCAAGCATTTAATTATAATTTGTGGTCATTATGAAGGGTATGATGAACGTATTCGTGATTTTTGTGATATTGAAGTTTCTATTGGTGATTATGTTTTAACCGGTGGGGAATTAGGAAGTATGGTAGTCAGTGATGCGATTATTCGTTTATTAGAAGGGACTATTAACCAAAGTTCTCACGAAGATGATTCATTTTCAAATGGGTTATTGGAATTTCCACAATATACTCGTCCGGCAGTTTATGATGGAATTTCTGTGCCTGAAGTTGTATTAAGCGGACATCATGAAAATATTCGCAAGTGGCGTTTATTTCAATCTTTGAAGAAAACTTATGAAAAAAGACCAGATTTACTTGAAGGGCGACATTTTAGCTTAGAAGAAAATGAAATGCTTGAAAAAATAAAAAATAATATTGATTTTGAAATAAAATAGTGATATAATTTACAAGTCTTTGTAATGGACGCAAAAGTTCCGCTAAGAAATGCTTATGAACTTTGAAGAAAAAATTGAAAAAAGGAGAAAGTGACAATGAATTTGCAATTAGTACAAGAAATTACTAAAAAACAATTAAGAACTGATGTTCCTACATTTAAACCAGGGGATACATTAAAAGTTTATGTAAAAATCAAAGAAGGTGACAAATTCCGTATTCAGTTATTTGAAGGGGTTTGTATCGCACGTAAAGGAACTGGAATTTCTGAAACATTTACAGTAAGAAAAATTTCTTATCAAGTAGGAGTTGAAAGAATTTTCCCAATTCATTCACCAATTATTGATCGTATTGAAGTAGTTAAAGTTGGTAAAGTACGTAGAGCTAAATTACATTATTTACGTGGATTATCTGGTAAAGCTGCAAGAATTAAAGAAATTAGAAAATAATTTTGATTGGGAGCATATGATAAATATGCTCCTTTTTTAGTGTGCCGGGCATGGCATGAATTCAGTTGGAGATAAACCAACCACAGGTATTTACCGCCAATTGTAGTGAACCACAAGCCACTGATAGTGATGTCATGGGTGGAAGAAGTGATGTAACAATTCTTTTGAGCGTACGATCAGAAACTTGATGAGGCTAAATGGTGGATAAGGTTGCTAAACAATCGAAGTCCAAAAGGTAAACGTAAAACCAAGACAATAAATCAAGACGTTGTGAAAGAAATAGGGTTTATGTCTTACCCCGGGAAATCTTATGGACGAGGAAGTCTAGTAGACTTTAAAATCAGTAATAGTACCTTCGGTCGAAAAAGGGTTACCATAAGTAGTCAGATGAAGTCATAGTAGGTAAGAAATACTGAAGGATTGAAACGTTTATAGAGTGCAAATCTCTATAAGCAATGTAATGAACAAACAATATCGACCAATGCGCGTTAAAAGAGTATATATTCCAAAAGCAAATGGGAAACAAAGACCATTAGGAATACCAACAGTAGTAGACCGAGTTATCCAACAAGCGATGTTTCAAGTATTAAGTGAAATCTATGAGCCAATATTCAGTGAACATGTTTTGGATTTCGACCAAGAAGAAGTGTACATATGGCAATGGAAAAAGTACTACAAGGAAACCTATCAGTGTGATTTTATCTAATATCTACCTAGACAAATTTGATAAAGAATCGGAAACAAGAAATTTAAGATTTGTGAGGCATGCAGATGATTGTATCATTTTCGTAAAAAGTGAAATGAGTGCAAATCGAGTAATGAAGACAGTGGCATCGTGGCTAGAAAGAAAACTATTCTTGAAAGTTAGTGCAACAAAGACAAAAGTAGTTCGACCAACAAAATGACATTTCTTAGGATTTACATTTTATCAGACCAAAGGAAATTGGAAATGTTTGCCAACCCAAGATAGAAAGAAACGCTTATATTCAAAGATACAAGAATATCTTAAAAGAAAACAAGCTGTTTCAAGGCCATTAGCGATAACATTTATAAAAGTAAATCAAATAGTAAAAGGGTGGATAAACTATTTTAGGATAAGGAGTATAAAGAACTACATAAATGAATTTGGACAATGGTTACGCCACAAGATAAGATGTATCATTATCAAGCAGTGGAAGAAACGGAAAACAATTTATGGAAATCTAATGAAACTCAATAAAGCGTGTAGATGCAACTTTAGTGATGAAGAAATCTATAAATGCGCAAACACAAGGATAGGGTAAATGCGCAAACACAAGGATAGGGTGGTATAGAAGAAGTAGGCTAAAAGTAGTGAACTGTATACTATCACCAATAATTTTAGGAATAAGAAAAGGGGGAAGATCTGGTTTAGTCAATCCCCTTAATTATTATCTTAAGAGTTTGTAAATCGATATAAATGTAGAGCCGTATACGAGACCCGTACGTACGGTTCAATGGGGGAGGCAATAAATCTTGAATTTATTCCTCTACCCTATTTTTATTGCTTGGTAGTAGAAAATTTAGTATAATATGAATAGGTAAGTAAAAGAGGTATATATATGGATAAAAAATCAAAGGTTAAAGGAATTGTGGTATATTTAATTGAACTGGTGGTGTTAGTAGTTGTTACACATTTGTTTTTTACAAAAGTGGTTCGTCCGGTTTCGATTATAGGTTCGTCAATGTATCCGACAGTCCATGATAACGACCTAGCTTTAATCAATGTGATTGGACTTAAAGAATCTTCATTAAAACGTTTTGATGTTGTCGTTGCTTATTGTGAAGAAGACCAAGAAAATATTATTAAACGTGTCATTGGTTTTCCAGGTGAGGCAATCAAATATGAAAATGATGTATTGTATATCGATGGCGTTAAATATGAAGAAGATTTTTTAGATAAAGATTATGTTGAAGCGGCAAAACGTAAATATGGAACTAATGTATTTACAGAAGATTTTGAGACAGTAGTTCCAGAAGGAAAATACTTTATTTTAGGTGATAATCGACTAAATTCAAAAGATTCAAGATATTTTGGGGCATTTGATTTTGAAGATTTTTTAGGAAAAGATGGAGTGGTAATTTATCCATTTAATCATTTTGATTGGATAGAATAGGAGGGAAAGTAATGAGCATACAATGGTTTCCAGGTCATATGGCTAAAGCAAGACGTGAAATTACAGAGCGTTTAAAGATTATTGATATTGTAATTGAATTAGTTGATGGTCGTGCACCTTTTGCATCAAAGAATCCAATGTTTAATGAAATTATTACAAATAAACCTCGGTTAATTGTGATTACTAAAAAAGATTTAGCAGATAGTGAGCGTGTTAATGAGTGGTTAAACTATTATCAACAAAATGGGTATTATGCAATTAGCGTCAATTTAAAAGATTTTAATGATTATCAAAAAATTATTAAGATTTGTAAAGAGGCTTTAAAAGAAAAAATGGAAAAAGAACGCAGTCGTGGGTTGAAGCCTAGACCTGTAAGAGCGATGGTTGTAGGTATTCCAAATGTAGGTAAATCGACTTTTATCAATCGTTTAGCTTCACGTAAAGCAACAATTACTGGAAATCGCCCAGGTGTGACTAAAGCACAACAAATTATTCGTGTCAATAATGATTTCGAATTATTTGATACACCAGGAGTTTTATGGCCTAAGTTTGAAAATGAGTTTGTAGCAAGGAATATTGCACTTATTGGGTCGATTAAAAGTACCATTTTACCGCTTGATGAATTAATTATATATGCGATAAAATATTTGGAAGAAAATTATCCTAATGCACTTAACCAACGTTATGGTCTTCAAATTGATGATTTTGAAGATGATTGGATTGAAAATGCTTTTGAAACTATTGCAAGAAGTCGCCATTTAAAAAAGATAAATGGCTATACTGATTATGATCGAGTTATTGAAATTGTTTTAAATGACTTATTAGATGCTTCTATTACTAAAATCACTTGGGAGTGTGTGAGTGATTATGAATAATATGCGTGAGTTTGAGCAGTATTATATTGATCAAGGTTATCAAGTTATTGCCGGTTGTGATGAAGCAGGGCGTGGCCCTATTGCTGGTCCTGTAGTTATTGCAACTGTTATTTTACCTAATGACTTTAACGATCAACGAATTAATGATTCTAAAAAAATCAGTGAAAAGAAACGAGAAATGCTCTATGATGTGATCATTGAAAATGCGCTTGATTATCAGGTGATTGTGTATGACGAAAAGATAATTGATAAAATTAATATCTATCAAGCCAGTAAAAAAGGAATGGAGGAAGGAATTGAAAAATTATTGCTTCGTCCAGATTTTGTCTTAACTGATGCAATGAAGTTAGACGAACGTTTTAATCATTTACCAATTATTAAAGGAGATGCTCGTTCAATTAGTATTGCTGCTGCTAGTATTTTGGCTAAAGTTTCTCGTGATCGTATTATGAAAGCTTATGATCAACAGTATCCACAGTATGGATTTGCTTCACATAAGGGATATCCGACTAAACAACATAAAGAAGCATTAGAAAAATATGGTGTTTTACCTATTCATCGAAAAACATTTGAGCCAGTAAAGAGTATGTGTCTTAAACAAATGACTTTTGATTTTTAATCACTTTTTAAGTGATTTTTTTATTTTTTTGAAGTATTTATACTCACTTGCCGGTATAAAATAAAGAGGTGAGAAAAAATGGAAGATACTTTATTATATTTTGCATTAAAATATGAAGGAGATTTTGATCTGATTTATCATGCTTTAATTCAAAAGGAAGTGATTGATTATGAATATTTTAAACAATTAAAAAAAGATATGAAATGTCAATATACTACTCTTGTGAGTGAGGATTATCCTACTTGTTTAAAGGAAATTGGTCAACCTCCCTTTGTGTTGTTTTATTATGGAGATTTAAGTTTGGTTAATGAAAATACAATTGCGATGGTAGGAATGCGTAATCCAAGTGAATATGGTAAAAATTCCGCAATTTCAATTAGTAAGTTTTTAGCGAAGCATAATCAGGTGGTTGTAAGTGGTCTTGCTAAAGGAATTGATACATATTGTCATATTGGAGCCATTGATCAAAAAGGGAAAACAATTGCGGTTTTAGGAAGTGGAATTGATTATTGTTATCCGTCTAGAAATTTTTTAATTTATGAAATTATAAAAAAAGATCATCTTATCGTAAGTGAATATCCCGGTATGACAAAACCACATCGAAAATATTTTCCTGCAAGAAATAGAATTGTAGCAGGATTATCACAAAAATTAGTTGTTGTTGAAGCCAAAAGAAAAAGCGGAACTATGATTTCAGTTGGGTTTGCCTTAGAGCAAGGAAAAGAAATCTATTGTGTTCCAAGTCGATTAGATGATCATGATGGATGTAATTATTTGATTTCACAAGGAGCACATCTTTTGTGTGATTTCAATGAATTGATTTAATTTTTAGTTGACAATCTTAAAAAAAAATGTAATAAATGATAAGGATAAAAGAAAGGGAGGATTGTATGGGAAAAAAGTTAGTAATAGTGGAATCGCCTTCCAAATCTAAAACGATAGAGAAATATTTGGGGAAGGACTATGTAGTAACTTCTTCAAAAGGACATATACGAGATTTAGCGACGAGTGGTAAAGGTGGTTTAGGGGTTGATATTGAAAATCAATTTGAACCTAAATACGTCATTAGTAAAGAAAAAAAATCAGTTGTTAGTGAATTGAAAAAAATAGTTAAAGATAGTGATGAGGTTTATTTAGCGACCGACCCTGATCGTGAAGGTGAAGCCATTTCATGGCATTTAGCGGAAGTGTTAAATATTGATCAAAACTTAGAAAATCGTGTAGTGTTTAATGAGGTAACAAAAGATGCGGTCATTGATGCGTTAAATCACCCTCGAAAAATAGATCAAGATTTAGTTAAATCGCAGGAAACACGCCGTGTTTTAGACCGTATAATCGGATTTAAATTATCTAAATTATTACAAAAGAAAATTAAATCAAAATCAGCAGGACGTGTTCAATCAGTAGCGTTAAGATTGATTGTTGAACGTGAGCGTGAAATTGAAAAGTTTAAGCCAAAAGAATATTGGCATATAAATGCTAAATTTGAAAAAGATAAAATTGATTTTGAAGCAGAGTTAACAAAGTATAAAAATCGTAAATGTGAAATTCATAATGTTGATGAAGCAGAAACAATTTATAACCAATTAAGCCCACTTTTTAATATTAAAGAAGTTAAAAAGACTGACAAAAAAAGAGATTCAAAAGCCCCTTTTATTACGTCAACTTTACAACAAACAGCATCATCTAAATTAGGATTTAATGCTAAAAAAACAATGCGATTTGCCCAAAAACTTTATGAAGGTATTGATTTAGAAGATGAAACAGTTGGTTTAATTACTTATATGCGTACGGATTCTGTTCGATTGTCAGATTTATTTGTCAATGATGCACTATCTTATATTGAACAAAAATATGGGAAAGAATATGTAGGTAGAAAAAAAGTGGCTAAAAAAACAGAAAATGTTCAAGATGCACATGAAGCGATTCGTCCAACTAGTGTTATGCGTTTCCCGGAGTCTGTTAAAAAATATTTAACAAATGATGAATATAAATTATATAAACTAATTTATTCAAGAGCTGTTTCATCATTAATGGCACCTGCTAAATTTGATGCTACTGCTGTAAGTTTAGAAAATAACGGTTATGAATTTAAAGCCAACGGGTCAACAATTAAATTTGATGGGTATTTAAGACTGTATGGTGATTATGATCAGTCAGTGGATACTTATTTACCTGAACTTGAAGAAAACACCCAAATTGAAAGTAAGGAAATTACAAAAACACAACATTTTACTAAACCACCAGCTCGTTATTCAGAAGCGAAATTAATTAAAACAATGGAAGAATTAGGAATTGGTCGTCCAAGTACTTATGCAAGTATTATTGATACAATTACATCAAGAGATTACGTTCAATTAGAAGATAAGCGATTTAAACCGACTGAATCAGGAATTTTAACGAGCGATCAATTGACTAAATTCTTTGATAGCATTATTAATGTTGTTTATACTGCTGAAATGGAAAAAGAGTTAGATGAAATCGCGGAAGGTAAAGACAGTTATGTTGATGCTTTACAAAGTTTTGTTGATATTTTTGATCCACTTTTAGAAAATGCTTATGAAAATATGGAACAAGTAGAGGCTAAAAAAACAGGTGAGCTTTGTCCAGAGTGCGGTCATGATTTAGTAGAAAGAAAAGGACGCTATGGAACATTTGTTGCATGTAGTAATTTTCCATCATGTAAATACATAAAAAAAGATGAAACACAAGTTGAGCAAACTGGTGAACTTTGTCCAGAATGTGGTAGCCCAATGATTTATAAAATGGGACGCTATGGAAAATTTGAAGCATGCAGCAATTATCCTGAATGTAAATATATCAAGAAAAAAGAAAAAGGGAGTACAAAACAAGAGCCTGTTATTGTAGATGGTGAAGTGTGTCCAAATTGTGGCGGGCAAGTTGTTTTGAAAAAAGGACGTTTTGGAGAGTTTAAAGCATGTAGTAATTATCCAAAATGTAAAACAATTATTAAGTAGGGTAACAAAGTGTTACCCTATGTTTATAAGGAGGTTAAGATGGAAAAAATTGTAAATGTTATAGGGGCTGGATTAGCCGGGTGCGAGGCAACGCATCAATTAATTCAAAGAGGAATTAAAGTACGTCTATATGAAATGCGTCCTAAAAAATCAACAGAAGCACATCAAAGTGAATATTTTGCGGAATTAGTTTGTTCAAATTCACTTCGTGCTGATGGATTAACTAATGCAGTTGGGGTGTTAAAAGAAGAAATGTGTATGCTTGATAGCATTATTATTAAATTTGCCAGAGAATATGCTGTACCAGCCGGAGGTTCTTTAGCTGTAGATCGATTTGGTTTTTCAAAAGCAGTCACAAATTATATTAAAAATCATGAATTAGTTGAAGTCATTGATGAAGAAGTCACAGAGATTTTAGAAGGACCTACAATTATTGCAACTGGGCCACTAACTTCAAAAGGTTTAGCTTTAAAAATACAAGAATTACTAGGTGATGATTATTTTTATTTTTATGATGCCGCTGCGCCTATTGTTAAAAAAGAGAGTATAGATTTTACAAAAGCATATTTTAAATCTCGTTATGATAAAGGTGAAGCAGAGTACATTAATTGTCCAATGAATGAGGATGAGTTTAATCGATTTTATGATGCTCTAATTCATGCTGAAGTTGTTAAACCAAAGGATTTTGAGGAAAAGTTTTTTGAAGGATGTATGCCTTTTGAAGAAATTGCAAGACGAGGGCGTCAAACTTTATTATTTGGACCGATGAAACCGGTAGGGCTTGAACGACCAGATGGAACACGTCCTTATGCAGTCGTTCAATTAAGACAAGATAATGCTGTTGCTTCATTATATAATATTGTAGGATTTCAAACACATTTAACTTGGCCGGAACAAAAACGTATTTTATCAATGATTCCAGGACTTGAAAATTGTCAAATAGTTCGTTATGGTGTGATGCATCGTAATTCATTTATATGTTCGCCAAAACATCTTCGTCCAACTTACCAATATAAAAAACGTGATGATTTATTTTTTGCAGGACAACTAACTGGAGTTGAAGGTTATGTAGAGTCAGCTTCAAGTGGAATTGTAGCCGGAATTAATATGGCACGTTTACTCAATCATCAACCGTTGATTAAGTTTGATTCACGTACAGTGATAGGTGCTTTAGCACATTATATTACGCATGGTGATGAAAATAATTTTCAACCAATGAAGGCTAATTTTGGAATTTTACCGGATTTAAAAGAACGTGTTAAAAAGAAAGAGAAAAAAGCAGCCTACGCTTCATTAGCAATTAAAACAATGGAAGAAATAATTAATGAACAAATGGATTGAGTTATATAAACAATATTTAACTAATCAAAAACATTATTCTTCATTAACAATTCGTTCTTATATACGTGAAATTCAGCAATTTCAAGATTATTTAACGATTGAACAGTTAGAATTTAATGATCTTCAATATAAAGACGTGAGAGGGTATATTGTTAGTCTTCATAACAAAAAAAATAAAAATATTAGCATTCGTCATCAAATTAGCGTTTTAAGGACCTTTTATCGCTATTTAGAAAAAAATGAAGTTGTTTCACTAAATCCGTTTGAGTTAGTGAGTTTACCTAAAAAAAATCAAAGAAACCCAGAGTTTTTATACTATGAAGAATTTGAAGCATTATTAGAAGTCATCGGTGATTCGTTGTTAGATATACGTAATAGAATGCTTTTAGAATTATTATACGCAACGGGAATACGTATTAGTGAAGCGGTGAATATTAAATTAGAAGATATTAATTATGAGCAAGGGTTAATTTTAATTAGGGGTAAAGGTGGTAAATATCGTTATGTTGTTTTTAATCCTATATGTGAATTAAGTATTATTGAGTATCTAGAAAATAGTAGACAGGAATTGATGAAAGAAAAACAACATTCGTATTTATTAGTTAATCATCTAGGCAATCCTTTAACAACAAGAGGGGCAGCAAATATTTTAGAAAGAATATCGATGAAATCTAGTCTAAATAAACGAGTTCACCCTCATATGTTGCGACATACATTTGCTACTCACTTATTAAATGAAGGAGCAGATTTAAGAATTGTACAAGAAATGATGGGACATGCTTCACTTTCATCAACACAAATTTATACTCATGTAACGACCAGTCAATTGCAAGATACGTATCTTAAAGCCCATCCACGTCATAAAATTAATCATTTAATAAAAAAAGAAGAAATAAAAGATTGATTTTATCACTTAAAGTATTTATTTTTATCGTTTAAAATCAAGCGTTAGTTAGGCAATTGTTTGAATATAAATTATTTAAAAACAAAAATTTAGAATATTTTAAAAATCTGGACTGACTGTTTATAAATGTTGATGAGTATTTAATGAAAAAAGTAATGAAATAGTCAAGTAAATATTGACAAATCTAATAATTTATGAAATAATAGCACAGGTGTTAAAAATACACACATCATGGATTCAAATATCTAGTGCCAAAGATGGTGATATTTGTTCGAAGTGGTGGAGGAAAAAACAAAAAGGAGGAAGTTACCATGTCTGTAATTTCAATGAAAAAATTACTTGAAGTAGGTGTTCATTTCGGACATCAAACAAAAAGATGGAACCCAAAAATGGCTCCATATATCTTTACTGCAAGAAACGGAATCTATATCATCGATTTACAAAAATCATCTAAAAAAATTGATGAAGCTTACAAAGCAATGAATGAAATCGCTGCTAAAGGTGGAAAAGTTTTATTTGTAGGAACTAAAAAACAAGCCCAAGAAGCTGTAAAAGAAGAAGCTATTCGTTCTGAATCTTTCTATGTAAATAGTAGATGGTTAGGGGGAACTTTAACAAACTTCAAAACTATCCAAAAAAGAATTAGAAGATTAAAAGATTTAGAAAAAATGGAAGCTGATGGTACATTTGATTTATTACCTAAAAAAGAAGTTATCTTACTTAAAAAAGAAGCTGCTAAGTTAGAAAAGAACTTAGGTGGTATTAAAGAAATGAGAAAATTACCTGCTGCATTATTTGTAGTAGATCCAAAAGCTGAACATAACGCAGTTGCTGAAGCAAAAATCTTAGGAATTCCAGTATTCGGTATTGTTGATACTAACTGTGATCCTGATGAAGTGGATTATGTAATCCCAGCAAATGATGATGCAATTAGAGCAGTTAAATTAATTGTTGCTTCAATAGCTGATGCAATTTGTGAAGCAAAAGGGGAACCTTTAACAGTTGCTTATGTTAAAGATGAAGATGATAAAGAAGTATCTATGAACGATGCAATCACTTCAGTAGAAAATAACGAAAGAAGAAGACCTCGTTATAGAGATGATCGTCAAAGACGTCCTAGAAACGATAATAGAAATAACGATAGACCTGTAAGTGCTAAAAACCCTGGTCAAGATAAATAGTTAGTTTATGGGAAAAGTAGCAATACTTTTCCCTTTTTTAAAATAAATATGGAGGAAAGATAAAATGGCAATTAGTGCAAAATTAGTAAAAGAATTACGTGAAAAAACTGGTGCTGGAATGATGGATTGTAAAAAAGCATTAGAAGCTTGTGATGGTGATTTAGATAAATCATTCGACTGGTTAAGAGAAAAAGGAATTGCAAAAGCTGCAAAAAAAGCAGATCGTATTGCTGCTGAAGGGTTAACTGCTTTTGTAGTTGATGGAAATACTGCTGCTTTAGTAGAAGTAAACTCTGAAACTGACTTCGTTGCTAAAAATGATGAATTCAAAGGATTAGTAAATAATATTGCTAAAATCGTATGTGAACAAAAACCTGTTGATTTAGAAACTGCTTTAAACTTAGATGTTGAAGGTAAAAATTTGGAAACAGTAATTGCTGAAGCATCTGGAAAAATCGGTGAAAAATTAAGCTTTAGAAGATTTGTTGTAATGACTAAATCTGATAATCAAGTATTTGGTGCATATAGCCACATGGGTGGAAAAATGAGTGCAATTGTTTTAGTAGATGGTGCTAATGAAGAAATTTCAAGAGATGTTGCAATGCACGTTGCTGCTCAAGCTCCAAAATATATTGATAGAACTGCTATTCCTGCAGAAGTATTAAGTCATGAAAGACAAGTTTTATTAACTCAAGCATTAGAAGAAAATGCTAACAGTGCAAAACCAAAACCAGAAAATATTATCGAAAAAATGGTTGAAGGTCGTTTAAATAAAAACTTAAAAGAAATGTGTTTAGTAGATCAAGAATTTATTAAAAATCCTGATGTAACTATTGCTCAATATTTAGGAAATGGAAAAGTTGTTGAAATTGCACGTTTCCAAGTTGGTGAAGGAATCGAAAAGAAAGAAGAAAACTTTGCTGAAGAAGTAGCTAAACAAATGGGATTGTAATTAAATAGGGTACATTTTGTGCCCTTTTATTTTAATGAAAGGATACATAATTATGAAATACAAGAGAGTTTTATTAAAATTAAGTGGTGAAGCCTTAGCAGGTGAGCAAAAATATGGGATTGATGCAGTAACTGTTTCAAAAATTGCACAACAAATTATTGATGCAAAAAATTTAGGTGTTGAAATTGCAATTGTTGTAGGTGGCGGAAACATTTGGCGTGGTAAAGTAGGAAGCCAAATGGGAATGGAAAGAGCAACTGCTGATTATATGGGTATGATTGCAACTGTGATGAATGGTTTAGCGATTCAAAATGCTTTAGAAACATTAGGTGTAGAAACACGTTTACTTTCAGCGATTGAAATGCAAGAAGTTGCTGAACCTTACATTAGAAGACGCGCAGTAAGACATTTAGAAAAAGGACGTATTGTTATTTTTGGTGCAGGTGTGGGAAGTCCTTTCTTTACAACTGATACAACTGCTGCCTTACGTGCTGCTGAAGTTGATGCTGAAGTTATTTTAATGGCTAAAAATGGCGTAGATGGTGTATATTCAGCCGATCCTAAATTAGATCCTACGGCTACAAAATTTGATACTATCACTTATTTAGATGTAATTAATAAAAACTTACAGATTATGGATCAAACTGCTGTTACATTATGTATGGATAACAAAATTGATTTATGTGTATTTAATATGCAAGAAGAAGGTAACATCGCTCGTGCAGTAAGTGGAACTGTTACTGGAACAATAATTTCAGGAGGAAGATAAAATGACTTCATTAATTATGGAAGAATTAGATGAAAGAATGACAAAAGCGATTGAAAGTTTTGAAAGAGATTTATCAACAGTAAGAACTGGTCGTGCTAATCCATCAATGTTAGATCGAATTATGATTGATTATTATGGTTCAATGACACCAGTTAATCAATTGGCTTCAATTCAAGTTCAAGAAGGTCGTTCATTAGTAATCAAACCTTATGATAGTTCATCTTTAAAAGATATTGAACATGCAATTATGGTTTCTGATTTAGGACTTAATCCTCAAAACGATGGGACAATTATACGTTTAAATGTTCCTGCATTAACAGAAGAACGTCGTAAAGAGTTTGCTAAACAAGTTGGAAAATTTGCTGAAAGTGCAAAAGTAGCAGTACGTAACATTAGACGTGATGCAAACGATCAAATTAAGAAATTAGAAGAAATTTCTGAAGACGAAAAAAAACGTGCACAAGAGAATGTACAAAGAGAAACTGACAAATTTATTAAAAAAATCGAAGAAATTGCTAAAGCAAAAGAAAAAGATATTTTAACTGTATAAAACTAAATTAACAGGTTAGAAGGTGTGCAAACACCTTTTTTATTTGTGGCATGGGAAAGTCTGTGTTATAATAACAATAATTGTGAGGTGGATAGTTATGTTTTTTAAAAAACAAGATAATAAAGGAATAGATTTGAATTTAGAATTATTACCCAAACATATTGCATTTATTATGGATGGAAATGGTCGTTGGGCCAAGAAAAGGGGAATGCCACGAACTTATGGTCATCATGAAGGGACAAAAAATATCCGTACTTTAGCTTTAGAGGCTAATAAACTAGGAATAAAAGCGATGACAGTTTATGCATTTTCTACTGAAAATTTTAAACGTCCTGAAGAAGAAGTAGATTTTATATTTAAGTTACCTAAAGAGTTCTTTAATCTATATTTAAAAGAACTCATGGAAAATAATGTTCAAATTCGTTTTATTGGGAATGTGCATTTAGCGCCAAAGGCAACCCGTGATATCATTTTTGCGGCAGTTGAAAAAACAAAGAAAAATACTGGTTTAATTTTATGCTTTGCTTTTATTTATGGTTCTCAAGATGAAATGATCCAAGCTATACAAGACGTTGCTAAAGATGTTAAAGAGGGGGAATTAGATATTGACGAAATTAATGAAGATTTATTTGATTCTTACTTAATGAGTGCAGATTTACCAAACCTTGATTTTATGGTGCGTACAAGTGGTGAATGTCGTTTATCTAATTTTATGTTATGGCAAATGGCTTATGCTGAAATGTATTTTACTGATACTTATTGGCCAGACTTTGGTGTAGATGAATTATACGATGCTTTAGATTATTATCAAAAACGAGATCGTCGTTATGGAGGTTTAAAATAATGAAACAAAGAATTATTACAGCAATCTTATTAATGCTCGTGACAATTCCTTGTGTCATCATTGGTGGTTACGCTTTTAAATTATTATGCTTAATTGCTTCACTATTAGGAATTTATGAACTATTAAAAATAATGCATCGCCAACCTTGGCATCTTATTTTAGATATTGTTGTTTATTTATTTGCTTTTTATATTATATTTATTGATAAGTCATTATTTTTTGTAAGTACGCATATTATTATGTTATTTGCGGTACTATTATTTACTTTAAGTATGTTTTTAGAGTGTCTAGATATTGGAAAAATTAACCATCTATTAGGATTTGTTGTATTTACCTGTATTGCAATGCATTGTATACTACAAATACGATTAGAATATGGTGTGATTGCATTACTTTATATTGCTTTTGCGACTTATGGAAGTGATACTGGGGCTTATTTTGCGGGCGTAACATTTGGAAAACATAAACTAATTCCAAGACTATCGCCTAAAAAAACGATTGAAGGGTCAATTGGTGGAATAATTTTAGGGACTATATTAGCTTCTCTACTAGCCTATTTTTATCCTTTAAATATGAGTTTTATTCAAAGTGTTATTTTAGCCTTTATTTTAACAATTACAGCTCAAATTGGAGACTTAACTTTTAGTAGTTTAAAACGTTATGTGGGAATTAAAGACTTTTCAAATCTGTTACCAGGTCATGGCGGTGTGTTGGATCGTATTGATAGTTTATTATTTAATTCATTAGTTTTTGCTTTATACTTTACATTTTTTATTTTATAGAAGAGGATAGATTTTATGAAAAATATTTCAGTTTTAGGAGTTACAGGTTCTATTGGAATGCAATGCGTTGATGTGGTTAAAAATAACCCTAACGAATTTAAAATTATCGGTGTAGCCGCAGGTAATAATATTGAAAAACTAATTGAAGTTATTGAATTACTTTCACCAAAATATATAAGTGTTAAAAATGAAGAAGACGCTTTAAAATTAAAAGAAAAATATCCTGAGATAGATTTTAGTTTTGGTGATGAAGGGTTAATTAAAATTGCTACTTTAAATGAAGTAGAGGTTGTGTTAAATGCCGTTGTTGGTTTTGCAGGGTTGGTTCCTACTATTCAAGCCATTAAACAAGGAAAAGATATTGCATTAGCCAATAAAGAAACTTTAGTGGTAGCCGGACATATTATTACTAAATTAGTTAAACAATATAATGTAAGGTTATTACCAGTAGATAGTGAGCATTCAGCTATTTTCCAATCTTTAAATGGTGAAAGACACAGGGATATTCATAAAATTTTATTAACCGCTTCTGGAGGTAGTTTTAGAGATAAAACAAGAGATGAGTTAGTTGGTGTTACAAAAAAAGAGGCCTTAAATCACCCTAATTGGTCAATGGGGGCAAAAATTACCATTGATTCAGCAACAATGTTTAATAAAGGGTTAGAAGTCATTGAAGCTAAATGGTTGTTTGATGTTGATTATGATGATATTATAGTATACATTCACCCAGAAAGTATTATTCATTCAATGGTTGAATTTAAAGATACTGCAATTATTGCTCAACTTGGTACACCGGACATGCGTTTACCTATTCAATATGCTTTGACGTACCCAAATCGTTTAAAGATGGTAAATGCCAAAAGATTACATTTAGAAGATATTGCAGGTTTACATTTTAAAAAACCGGATTTTGAACGTTATAGAGCTTTAAAATTAGCTTATTTTGCAGGGAAAACTGGGGGAAGTATGCCTTGTGTTTTAAATGGGGCGAATGAACAAGCAGTGAGTTTGTTCTTAAACGACAAAATAGAATTTTTAGAGATTGAAAAATTGGTTGAAAATGCAATGAATGATCATCAGGTAATTGAAAATCCAACACTAGATCAACTCATTGAAATCGATGCGTGGGCTAGAAACCATGTGTTAAAACAAATAGGAGGTTGCTAATGCAAAATATTATTAATTTTATAGTTTTTTTCTTGGTTTTAGGATTTATTATTATTATTCATGAATTAGGACATTTTATCGCTGCAAAATATTTTGGAGTATATTGTGGGCAGTTTTCAATTGGAATGGGACCTAAATTATGGTCAAAAAAAATAGGAGAAACTAATTATGAACTTCGTGCTTTGCCAATTGGAGGATTTGTTTCAATGGCAGGTGAAGTAGATCAAGAAGATAATGAAGAAATGAAAAATTTACCTGTAGAACGTACACTTCTTGGTATTAAAACTTGGAAAAAAATTGTCATTTTTTTAGCAGGTGTAATTATGAATTTTGTCAGTGCATATATTATTATTGTTGCTGTATATGCAATTGCATTACCTGTAAGTACTAATTCTTCAACATTAGGTGTCATTCAAGATAATTCACCAGCAATGATAGCAGGTATTCAAGAAAAAGATACAATTAATAAAATTACAGTAAATGAAACAGGAAGGGAGTTTTTAATTGGTTCTTTTTCTGATTTGTCACTTGCTTTAAATAAAGCGGAAAATAATTATACTGGTGAAGTATTAGAACTCAATATTTTAATTACTCGTGATAAACAAGAATATAGAATTCCTGTTACGGCTACTTATAATGAAGACACAGGAAATTACTTTTTAGGGGTTTCACCTGAAACACGCCATTTAACATTTGTTGAAAGTATTGAATATGGTTTCGAAACATTTAAAACTACTTCACTGCTTATCTTTACGACTTTAGGTAAATTGATTACAGATTCTAAAGAAACAATTGGACAGTTATCTGGTCCGGCAGGAATTTACCAAGCGACAAGTCAAATTACCGAATCAGGGAATATTGCTAATATATTTTTATGGGTTTCAATGTTAGGGATTAATATAGGGGTATTTAATTTGTTACCTATTCCAGGACTTGATGGTAGCCAAGTTTTATTTGCAGTTGTTGAAAAAATTATGGGACGTGAAATTCCAATTAAACTACGTTATGCTTTGCAACTTGCAGGTTTAGCATTAGTTTTTGGATTAATGATTATTGTCACTGTTAACGATTTATTTAAAATATTCTAATAAGCACGAAGGTGCTTATTTTTAAGGAGGAAAACCAATGGATAAAATGGAAATATTGCTTGAGCAATTGGAATTAACCCAATTGGTTGAACAGCTTAAAACTGCTAGATTAAATAAAGTGGTTATAGAAGATAATATTTTTTATTTTGAAATTCATTTGAGTAGTTTATTAGATTATCATGAATATACAGAACTGCTTAAACATCGTAATCTTTTTCCATATGAGTGCCATTTTAAATTTGTATTAGATCATCATCTTTATAAAGAAAATGATATTGTATTATATTTTCAATATTTTTGTGAGTTATATCAAATTAAGTATCCACAACTTTCTTCAATTGATGCTAAGCATATTAAACTAGAACAAGATTTACTAAAAATAGAATTAGTAAGTGAAATACAACTTTCATCAATGTCAATGGTAAAAACACTACTCAATAATTTTTTTAAACAATTGGGAGTTGAGTTATTAGTTGATTTTTATGTCAATAAACAAAATGAAGATTATTTAAAAATCATCAATCAAATGGAAAATGATGCTAAAAAAACAGTAGATATACAACCGACTGTTTCAAACACACCTGTTAAAAAAGAAAATAAATATGTCCCTTATAATTCTAAAAAATATAATGATGTGATTGCATTGAAACTCAATGAAATCAGCGGGGATTTACCTAATGTTAGCGTTCAAGGGTATGTTTATAAAACAGATTTAACTAAAATTCGATCAGGTAAACATATCCAATCTTTTTGGATTACAGATTATACAGATTCTATTTTATGTAAACGATTTGAAAATGTTAGAGTTCCTCTTGAAGTGATGAATGAAGTTAAAAAAGGATGTTGGGTAAAAGTTCAAGGAGAGGTAAAGTTTGATAGTTTTGCTAGAGAAACAATTATGATGGCAAGTATGGTTGAAATTATCCCTGCACCAGTAAAACGTGAAGATAAAGCAGAAGTCAAAAGGGTAGAATTACATACCCATTCTAAAATGTCAACAATGGATGGTATCTCAAATGTTTCTGATTATATCAAACGTGCAGCCAGTTGGGGACATCAAGCCATTGCTGTTACTGATCATGGTAATGTACAATCTTTTCCAGAAGCACAAAATGCTTCAAGAGGAGCCGGTATAAAAATGATTTATGGTTGTGAATTAAACATGATAGATCCAATTTTAAATATCGTTCATAATCCTCAACCAATTCCACTAAGAGATGCGACTTTTGTTTCTTTCGATATTGAAACAACGGGATTATCAGTTGTTCATGATGGTGTCACTGAATTTGGTGCAGTTAAAATCAAAAATGGGGAAGTGATCGATCGCTTACAATCTTTTATCGATCCCGAAAAAACAATTAGTTCAAAAATCACACAATTGACAAGCATTACCAATGAAATGGTAAAAGGTCAACCTTTAATCAAAGATTTTTTAATTGAAATTAAAAAATTTTTTGCAGATCATATTATAGTTGCTCATAACGCTGAATTTGATGTAGGATTTTTAAATGAATGTTGTAAAAAAAGTGGAATAGAGCCAATTACTAATCCTTATATTGATTCATTAGCACTTGCTAGAGCGTTACTTAAACCAATGAAATCTTATCGTTTAGGGAATGTTGCGCGTTATTATAAAGTAAGTTATGACGAAGAAGTTGCTCACCGTGCAGATTATGATGCTGAGGTATTGGGAAGTGTTTTAAACATGTTGATTACCCAAGCGATGTCACAAAATATAACTTCTTTAGATGAACTCAATTCATTACAAACGACGAATACATATAAATTAGTATTCCCATATCATGCTACTGTTTTAGTAAAAGATAAAATAGGATTAAAAAATTTATTTAAAATTATTTCTAAATCATGTACTGAATTTTATGATGGTGAGACACGTGTTCCACGAGAAGTGATTAGTGAATATCGAGATGGATTATTAGTAGGAACAAGCTGTTATAAATCTGATGTCTTTGAAGCAGCATTAAATCAAAGTGATGAACGTTTAGAAAAATTGATGTCATTTTATGATTATGTTGAAATTCAACCCTTAGATGATTATATGCATTTAGTCGATCGAGGAAGTGTTGAAAATCAAGAAGATTTAATTGATTCTTTAATGCGTTTAATCAATATGGCTAAAAAGTTAAATAAAATTATTGTCGCAACAGGTGATGTTCATTTTTTAGAACCGGAAGATAAAATTTATCGAGATGTGTTTATTTCCAATCCTACAATTGGCATAAACCGACGTGCTCACCCTTTATGTAATCGTAAGAATCCACGAGCGTTAACGCCAAAGCAATATTTTAGAACAACTGATGAAATGCTTTTGTGTTATCCGTATTTACCAGATCATGAAGTTTATGAATACGTTGTTACTAACACTAATAAAATTGCAGATATGATAGATGGAGAATTTAATGTCGTTCATGATAAACTTTTTACGCCTGTAATTGATGGTGTAGATGAAAAATTAACAGAATTATGTTATCGTAATGCTCATAAAATGTATGGGGAACAGTTACCTGAAATTGTTGAAAAACGATTAGAAAGAGAATTAGGAAGTATCATTAAACATGGTTTTGCCGTTATTTATTATATTGCTCACCAGTTAGTTAAAAAATCTAATGATGATGGGTATCTGGTAGGTTCAAGGGGGTCGGTGGGTTCCTCATTTGTCGCAACGATGGCAGAAATTACAGAAGTAAATCCTCTCCCCCCACATTATTTCTGCCCTCATTGTCAATATAGTGAATTTATCGAAGAAGGTAAAATTGCTGATGGTTATGACTTACCTGATAAAGTTTGTCCAAAATGCGGTAAAATGTTAAAAGGCGATGGACACAACATTCCATTTGAAACTTTCTTAGGATTTAATGCTGATAAAGTTCCGGATATTGATTTAAACTTCTCAGGAGATTATCAATGGCAGGCACATAATTATACACAGGTATTATTCGGAGAAGATAAAGTTTATCGTGCCGGAACAATTTCTACTGTTGCAGATAAAACGGCCTATGGATATGCAAGAGGTTATGCTGAGTTGTTAGGAATTGACCATACCATTCGTTCAGCGGAATTAGAACGTATTGCCATTGGTTGTACTGGTGTAAAACGTACTAGCGGACAACACCCAGGAGGAATTATTGTAATTCCAAGTTATATGGATGTGTATGACTTTACGCCTATTCAATTTCCTGCCGATGATGTGAATGCTTCATGGAAAACAACACACTTTGACTTCCATGCTATTCATGATAATGTATTAAAACTTGATATTTTAGGACACGTCGATCCAACGGTAATACGTATGCTTCAAGATTTAACTGGAGTCGACCCAAAATCTATTCCAACAAACGATCAAAAAGTCATGAGTTTATTTACTTCCACAAAAGCCTTAGGCATTGATTTAAGTTTTTTAAATTGTAAAACTGGGGCATTGGGGTTACCTGAATTTGGAACAACATTTGTAAGAGGAATGCTAGAGTCAACACAACCTAAATCATTTAATGATTTATTAATTATTTCCGGTTTATCTCATGGAACAGATGTTTATTTAGGAAATGCAGAGTCATTAATTAAATCAGGAAAATGTACATTAAGTGAAGTTATTGGTTGTCGTGATGATATTATGGTATATTTAATTGAAAAAGGATTACCCAATAAAGATGCCTTTGATATTATGGAGTGTGTTCGTAAAGGTAAATCACCATCAGTTTTCCCAGCTAAGGGATATGAAGAATTGATGAAAAAATATAATGTGCCAGATTGGTATATTGAATCATGTAAAAAAATTAAATACATGTTCCCAAAAGCCCATGCAGCAGCCTATGTTTTATCAGCAATACGTGTGGCATGGTGGAAGTTATATTACCCAAGAGAATATTATGCTGTTTACTTTACAACACGTTGTGATGCATATGAAATTGAAACGATGATTAAAGGAAAAGAAGTGATGTTGAGACGTAAAGAAGAAATTGAAAAAGCCAAACAAGAATATAATTCTTCTAAAAAAGATGAAGATTTATTATCAATGTTTGAAATTGCTTTAGAAATGTTTGAACGTGGGTACTATTTTAGTAATGTTTCTATTGATAAATCAGATGCAACTAAATTTGTACTTGATCTTGATGATGATAAAGCCCTAATCCCTCCTTTTACAACAATTGATGGACTAGGAGCAGCCGTAGGTATGAGTGTAATTGAAGCAAGAGAAGAAAATCCGTTTTTATCAAAAGAAGATGTCATTAAACGTACACGTTTAAACAATAATCAAATTAAGTTCATGTCAAAACTAGGAGTTTTTGATCATTTAGAAGAAGAAAATCAATTATCATTGTTCTAAACAAGAGATTTTGCAAATACTTTCAGTATTTATGAAATCTTTTTTTAATTTATGTAGAAAAAACATTCAAATAGGTATAAACTTTAGATAAAGGAAACTATATGATGTAAAACATCATAGAATGGAGGATAGTATGGAATTTAATTATGATTGGATTAGTGATCCAAAAGTTTTTGCGGTAAATCGTATTCAGGCCTATTCAGATCATGAATATTATGCTGATTATGATGAAATTGATGAAGAAAGTTCGTTTAAAGTTTCTTTAAATGGGTTATGGAATTTTCATTATGCAAGTAATTTTTCACAAGTGATTAAAGGATTTGAAAAAAATGAGTTTGATACGAGAAATTGGGACAAAATAAAAGTACCGGGACATATTCAATTACAAGGATACGACAGTCCAATTTATGTTAATCAAATGTATCCGTGGTCTGGTTATGAAGATATTAAACCGGGACAAATTCCGACTGATTTTAATCCAGTGGGAAGTTATGTTCGTTATTTTGAAGTGGCTGAAAATGAAGCCGAACCACTGTTTATTCACTTTGATGGGGTAGAATCAGCTTTTGCATTATGGCTAAATGGACATTTTGTAGGATATAGCGAAGATAGTTTTACACCTGCAAATTTTGAATTAACCCCTTATGTATGTCAAGGTGAAAATAAATTAGCGGTTCAAGTGTTTAAATGGAGCAGTGGAAGTTGGCTAGAAGATCAAGACTTTTGGCGTTTTTCAGGTATTTTTAGAGATGTTTATTTATACACTTTGCCAAATACACATATTCAAGATATGTTTATCACTAGTGTGTTAAAAAATAACTATCACGATGCTACTTTACATTTTAATTTACAATTAACAGGTGATATGACAGGTCGTTTAAATCTGCAATTATTTGATCCTAATGATGAAATATGCCTAAACAAAGACTATGCATTAGACACTTCAATTAAATTTGATGAAGAATTAGAAGATATATTGACATGGTCAGCAGAAAAACCTTATTTATATACTGCAATTTTAACGATATTTGATGAAGATGACGAAGTAGTAGAAGTCGTTAAGCAATCTATTGGTCTTCGTGAGTTTAAAATCGTTGATGGATTAATGTGTATCAATGGGAAACGTATTGTATTTAATGGGGTAAACCGTCATGAATTTAGTGCTATTCATGGACGTAGTATTACTAAAGAAGAAACTCTAAAAGACATTATGATTATGAAACAAAATAACATCAATGCTTTAAGAACTTCACATTATCCAAACATTTCATACGTCTATGAACTTTGTGATGAATATGGGTTATATGTCATTGATGAAACTAACTTAGAAACGCATGGAACATGGTCTTATACAAATGACACTTTAGAAAAAGATTTTGTTTTGCCAAATGATGCTTTAGAATGGAAAGAAGCAGTGTTTGATCGTGCTAAATCTATGTTTGAACGTGATAAAAATCACCCAAGTATTATTATTTGGTCATGTGGAAATGAATCTTATGGTGGAAAAACAATTTATGAAATGTCTAACTATTTTAGAGATGTCGATTCAACACGTTTAGTTCACTATGAAGGTGTTTTCCATGATCGTCGTTACAATGATACAAGTGATATTGAATCACAAATGTATACACCGGCAAGTGAAGTAGAAATGTTTATTAAAGAACATCAAGATAAACCGATGATTTTATGTGAATATGCGCATGCAATGGGAAATTCTAACGGTGGATTGCATAAATATATTGAACTTACTGAAAAATATCCTCTTTACCAAGGTGGATTTATTTGGGACTTTGTCGATCAAGCAATTTATACTACAACTCCAAACGGACAACCTTATTATGCTTATGGTGGTGATTTTAATGAAAGACCTAGTGATTTCGATTTTTGTGGTAACGGGATTGTTTTTGCTGATCGTTCATTAACCCCTAAAATGCAAGAAGTTAAATTTAATTATCAAAATATCAAAATTGACATTGATTTTAAACACATTATATTCACAAATAAATTCTTATTTACAAATTTAAATGAATTTGATGTGATTTGCGAACTTTATAAAGATGGGGAAGTTATTGACGTTGAAATGATGAATTTAGATGTTGAACCGTTAATGACTAAAACAATTGATGTTCCTTTTTTAGTGCAAGATAGTGTTGGTGATTATTCAATTCAAGTAGCAGTTGTTTTAAAATCAGAAACAAATTATGCCTCTACAGGACATGAAATTGCTTATAATGATTTTAATTATGTAGTTGAAAGTGAAGAAGAAACTGAAATTTATAATGAACTACAAGTCATAGAAGACAATTATAGTTTAGGAATTCGTGGAAAGAATTTTAAAGTCATCTTCTCTAAAGCTACTGGAGGACTTGTTGAATATGAATACCTTGGTGTGAATTTATTAAAACGTACGCCTAAGCCTAATTTCTATCGTGCTTTAACACAAAATGATAAAGGAAATAAATTTGGTTATCGTTACCATGAATGGTTAGGGGCAAGTTTATATCAAACAAGTATTTATAAATCCTATACAATTAACGAAGAAAAGACTAAGGTAAATGTAGTATTTGAACATCATCTTCCATTAAAGCGTGAAAAAGTAATGCAAGTCACTTATCAAGTTTTTGGTGATGGTAAAGTAGAGGTTAAAATGTCTTTAGAATTAAATGGAGATACTATTGAAATGCCGGATTATTCAATGTTATTTTATTTAGACCAACAATATGAATTTGTTAAATATTATGGTTTAGGTCCTGAAGAAAACTATATTGATCGAAACTATGGTGCAAGAATGGGATTGTATCAATATCGCTCAAAAGATAATTTAACACCATATTTAGTACCTCAAGAATGTGGAAACCGTACAGGAACAAGTTTTGTATGTGTGACTAATACACAAGGGGTTGGTTTAGTATTCGAGGCAAAAGATATGGAATTTAGCGTACTTCCTTATACGCCATTTGAATTAGAAAATGCAAATCATTACTTTGAATTACCCCCATATTATCAAAATGTTGTTAAAATTAGTTTAGGACAAATGGGCATTGCTGGCGATAATTCATGGGGAGCTAAAACTCTTGATGAATACTTACTTCCAAATGATGGAAAAATTGAATTTACATTTACTTTTGAAGGAGTTCATTTGTAAAAGTCAAAAAATAGTTGATTTTGTGAGTAAAATTTGCTATAATTTAATAAAGCATATGCAGGAGTGGGGAAACCCGCTCTTTATTATTGACTGAAAGGAGAACATATGGAATTAACAGCAAAAATTGCAGACATGATTCAATCTATATTAGAACAACATCAATGCTATTTAGATGAAATCGTTTATGAAAAAGAAGGAAATGAATGGTATTTAAGAATCTTTGTTGAAAAAATCAATGGTTCTTTAGATATGGAAACTTGTGTGGCTGTATCTGAAAAAATCAGTGATAAATTAGACGAAGAAGATCCAATTAAAGATGAGTATTATTTAGAAGTTTCTTCGCCCGGAGCTGAAAAACCGTTAAAAAGTTTAGAGCAAGTAAGTGTATCAATCGGTAAATATGTGTATATTAAATTATCACAACCAATGGCAGGTTTAGATGAAGTTCAAGGAACAATTTTAGATGTCGTTGATGGTGTGATTAATTTAGAATATTTAGTTAAAAATATTAAAAAACGTGTGGAAATTCCATATGATCGCATTAAATTTATTCGATTGGCTGTCAAATTTTAAGGAGGAACAAAAATGGCTGGGAATAAAAAGTTTTTAGAAGCTTTAGAAATACTTGAAACAGAACGAGGAATTAAAAAAGAAGTTGTTTTAGATGCATTAAAAGAAGCATTAGAAAAATCATACAAGAAAAATTATTTAAGTCCAGATTCAATTGTAAGAGTGGATATTAATCCTAAAAACGCAAAAATTTCTTTACATGAAATTAAAACAGTTGTAGAAGATGTAGAAGATGAAGATATTGAAATTTCTTTAGAAGAAGCACAAGAAATTAATCCAAATTATAGAATCGGAGATATTATTGAAAGTCAAGTATCACCTGATGTATTTGGACGTTTAGCAGCAATTCAAACAAAACAAATTTTACGTCAAAAAATTAGAGAAGCAGAAAAGGAAAGTTTATATAACGAATTTATTGATAAGAAAGATGAAATTATTACAGGGGTAGTGGATCGTGTTGAAGAACGTTTCGCAATTGTCAATATTGGCAAAACCGGTGCATTTTTACCTTTAAATCAACAAATTCCAGGTGAAAAAATTGTTGAAGGACAACATTTAAAAGTTTATGTTTTAGAAGTAGATCATGGTACAAAAGGAACACATATCGTTGTTTCTCGTGCTGATGCCGCTTTAGTTAAACGTTTATTTGAAAAAGAAGTCCCAGAAATTTATGAAGGAATTGTAGATATTATTTCAGTTTCAAGAGAACCAGGGGAAAGAAGTAAAATTGCAGTGTATACTTCTAATCCAGATATTGATCCAATTGGTTCATGTGTTGGGCCAAAAGGTACACGTGTTAAAAACATTGTGGATGAATTAAATGGTGAAATGATTGATATTGTGGAATATTCAAAAGATCCTGCTGTTTATATTTCTAATGCATTATCACCTTCAAAAGTGATGAATGTAAGTGTCAATGAAAAAGAAAAAACTGCATTTGTTGTCGTACCGGATAATCAATTATCATTAGCAATTGGAAAACGTGGGCAAAATGCTCGTTTAGCAGCACGTTTAACTGGTTGGAAAATTGATATTAAATCATTAACTGATAGTATTAATGAAGGATTATTTGAATTAAACGACGAAACTAACACAATGAATGAAGAACTAATTGAAGAAAATATTGTTGAACAAAGCAATGTGAGTGAAGAAGTTGTATTAGATGAATTTGATATAGGAGAAGAAATTCAAGAAGATGTTGAAGAAAAAGTAGAAGAAGAAACTACTTTACCTCAATCTGAAGAAGACGATGAAGATTATTATGGTGATGATGAATATAGTCGTTATGATGAAGAAATCGATTACGATGAATTCGATAAATATTACGATGAAGATTAGGAGGGACACTAATGAAGAAAATCCCATTAAGAAAATGTGTTGCAACTCAAGTTCAATGTCCAAAACAGGAAATGATTCGAGTTGTCAAAACTAAAGAAAATGAAGTTTTTGTAGATCCTACTGGAAAGAAAAACGGACGTGGAGCATATTTACAAAAAACAAAAGAAGCCATTGAACTTGCAAAAAAGAAAAATGTTTTAGAGCGTGTACTTGAAATTAAAATCCCAGATGAAATTTATGAGGAATTATTAACTTATGTTAAATAAAGATGCATTAAATTTATTAGGATTAGCAACGCGTTCTCGAAACATTGCAACAGGCGAAGGGGTACTTAAAAGTATTCGCAATCAAAGTGCAAAATTAGTCATCATTGCAAGTGATGCAAGTGATAATACAAAAAAACAATTAATTGATAAGTGTACACATTATCAAATTGAGTATATAATAGAAGAAGATAGTACGATTATTTCTAAAGCAATTGGGAAAAATAATCGTATGGCAGTTTCTATTTTAAATCAAGATTTTGCAAGTAAAATTAAAGGAAAGATAGGGTAGGTGATATTATGGCAAAAGTGAACAAAAGTAAAAAAACAAACCATAAAAGCAATCGCAACAATCACAAGAAAAAAACATTAATTTCAAATATTCCTGCTAAAAAAGCAGAAGAAATAGTCGGTGATGGAATTGTCGTTTATGAAGAAGGAATTACAGTAGGTGAATTAGCAGAAAAAATTAATCAAACACCAGCAAATGTCATTAAAGTATTATTCATGTTAGGAAAAATGGTGACAATTAATTCATCATTAGATGATGAAAACGTTGAACTTATTTGTTTGGAATATGGTTATGATGCTAAAAAACATGTTGAAGTAAATGAAATTAATTTTGAAAATATTGAAATTGTTGATGATGAAGCAGATTTAGTGAGTCGTCCACCGGTTGTTACAATTATGGGTCACGTTGATCATGGTAAAACTACATTACTTGATACAATTCGTAAATCAAGTGTAGTTGATGGAGAGTTTGGTGGTATTACACAACATATTGGAGCTTACCAAGTTGAAGTAAATGGAAAAAAAGTTACATTCTTAGATACACCGGGACATGAAGCCTTTACTGCCATGCGTGCTAGAGGTGCACAAGTAACAGATATTGTTATTATTGTAGTTGCAGCAGATGATGGGGTAATGCCTCAAACTCGTGAAGCTATTGACCATGCTAAAGCAGCAGGTGTGCCAATTGTAGTGGCAGTTAATAAAATCGATAAACCGGGTGCAAATCCAGATAACATTAAATCACAAATGTCAGAATATGGTTTAATGCCTGAAGAATGGGGTGGAGATACTGTTTATTGTGAAATCTCTGCAAAAATGAAAATCGGTATTGAAGAATTATTAGAAACATTAACAGTCGTTGCTGAAATGGCAGATTTAAAAGCTAATCCAAAACGTTATGCTTATGGAACTGTGGTTGAAGGTAAATTAGATCGAGGACGTGGAGCAGTAGCAACATTATTAGTTGAAAACGGAACTCTACGTATTGGAGATCCAGTTGTAGTTGGTGCAAGTTATGGTCGTGTTCGTCAAATGTTAGATGATAAAGGAAAAGAAATCCAAGAAGCAGGTCCATCAACTCCAGTTGAAATTACAGGATTAAATGATGTGCCTTTAGCAGGGGATAAATTCATGGCATTTGAAACAGAAAAAATGTCTCGTCATGTTGGTGAAGAACGTGCAAAATTAAAACAAGAAAGCAATCGTAATACCTCAAGTGCGTTATCATTAGATGATTTATTTTCAAAAATCAATGATGGTAGTGTGCAAGATTTAAATATTATCGTTAAAGCAGATGTAAACGGTACTGCTGAAGCAGTTAAATCTTCATTAGAAAAAATTGATGTTGATGGTATTCGTATTAATGTCATTCGTTCAACTGTTGGTGGAATTTCTGAATCAGATATTTTACTTGCCAGTGCATCTCAAGCTATTATTTATGGATTTAATGTTCGTCCTGAAGCCAATGTACGTCGTAAAGCAGAAGAAGAAGGGGTAGAAATTCGTCTACATAATGTTATTTATAAAATGGTAGAAGAAATTGAAGCGGCAATGCGTGGAATGTTATCCCCAGAAATTGAAGAAGTTGTCACTGGACAAGCAGAAATAAGACAAGTGATTAAAGTTTCTAAAGTCGGAACTGTTGCAGGGTGCTATGTGACAGATGGTTCTATTAAACGCGATTGTGGTATTCGTTTAATTCGTGATGGTATTGTAATCTACACAGGTAAATTAGGTTCATTAAAACGTTTCCAAAACGATGCAAAAGAAGTGGCACAAGGTTATGAATGTGGAATGACAATCGAAAATTATAATGATATCAAAGAAAATGATATTATTGAAGGATTTATCATGAAAGAAGTAGAAAGATAATTATTGGAGGCAATTATGGTACTAAAAAAAGACAAAATAAATGGTATTATACAAAGAGAATTGACTCAAATTCTACAATTAGAAGTAAAAGATCCAAAAATTGGTTTTTGTACAATTACAGCAGTTGATGTCACAAAAGATTTATCAATTGCTAAAATTTATGTTACTTTCTTAGGAAAAGATTACAAAAAAAGAGATGGCTTAGCAGCATTAGAACGTTCAAAAGGATTTATTCGCTCATTACTTGCTAAACGTTTAACAATTCGTAGAGTACCTGAGTTAGTGTTCTTACTTGATGAATCGTTAGAGTATGGAAATAAAATTGAAGGTATTTTAAAAGAATTAAATCAAGAATAGTTTAATTAAAGGTGATAGAAAGATATATTTTTATCCATAGTTGGATAATAGCATACAAATTTCTATCGCCTATTTTTATATAATGGAAAAAAACTTTCTTTTATTTTGCAACACCTTTATATTCTTGCTATACTATAAATGAGGTGATTAAATGAAATACTGTATAATTAACGGGAAAATTGTTTTAGAAAATGAAGTAGTTAAAAAAAACTTAGTGATTGAAGATGATAAGATCATTGCTATTTCTAAAGAAGTTTTAGATGATGCAACTATTGTTGATGCACAAGGAATGTATGTTTCACCTGGATTTATTGATGTTCATGTTCATGGAAAAAACGGTAGTGATACAATGAACGATACGTTTGAAGATATTAATAATATCTCTGTATCAAGTTTAAAAACAGGAGTTACAGGTTTTTTACCAACTACAATGACACAATCAGTTGATGCAACTTATCGTGCAATTAAAAATGTCCGTGATCATATAGATCAAGTAGAAGGTTCTAAAATTTTAGGAATTCATATGGAAGGCCCATTTTTTAATGAAAGTCATAAAGGGGCACAGCCGGGAGAATTTTTACAATTGCCAAGTATTGAAAATTATCAAGAATTAGTCAAAGACTGTGGTGATAAAGTTGTTTTATTATCACTAGCACCTGAATTAGAAGGATCACATGAATTGACTTCTTATTTAGTGGATAAAGGAATTATTGTATCTATCGGTCATACTGCGGCAACATATGAACAAGCCAAAGCAGTTGTTGATTTAGGGGCAAATCATGCAACACATACTTATAATGCAATGACACCTTTAACTCATCGTGCACCAGGAGTTGTTGGGTTAGCGATGGATTGTCAAGATGTATATGCTGAACTTATTTTAGATGGACATCATGTTTCATTACCGGCAGCACGTATTTTATATCAAACTAAAAAAGAACATTTAGTATTAGTGACAGATTCTATGGAAGCCTGCATGAAAAAAGAGGGTAAATATCAATTAGGAGGTCAAGATGTTTTTGTAAAAGATCATCAAGCACGTTTAATTGATGGAACATTAGCAGGGAGTGTTTTATGTATGAATCATGCTGTTAAAAATGCAATGGATTTTTTAGGTGTTGATATTGTTGAAGCGGTAAAACTTGCTTCTTTAAACCCTGCAAACTCAATTAATATGGGACAATCAATCGGTAGTATTGCAGTTGGTAAAAAAGCAGATATTGTAATTTTTGATGAAAATGTAGATATTAAACATGCTTTCGTTGATGGACAAATGAAATTTTAGGAGGAAAAATAATGATTGTTTTAAAAAATAGTGAATTAGAAGTGCATTTACATCCTAAAGGAGCAGAAATCCATAAAATAATTGGATTAAAAGACCAAATGAATTATATGTGGAAAAGAGATTCACAATATTGGGCAAACAGTGCACCAATATTATTTCCAATCGTTGGAAAAGTGATTGATAACACTTATCGAGTAGAAGGAAAAGAATATCACTTAACACAACATGGTTTAGCAAGACATAATGAATTTAATGTTGAAAATCAAACTGATCAAGAAGTAACTTTTACTTTAGATTATCAAAATTTCTTAGATATTTATCCATATAAATTTAAACTATGTGTGACTTATAAATTAGACGGTAATCAACTTGCTTGTCATTGTCATGTTGAAAACTTAGATACTAAAGAAATTTATTTTGGTATTGGAGGACACCCTGCATTTGCTTGTCCAATGTATGAAAATGAATCTTCAAATGACTATTATGTGGAATTTGAAAAAAATGAAACTATTTCAAGAAGAATGTTAGATACTAAAAATTCTGTTTACAATGGAAAAATTGAAGCATTATTAGATAATGAAAAAAGATTTTTCGTAAGACAAGAAATGTTTAAAGATGATGCTATTGTTGTGACTGATTTTAAATCATCATGGGTAGCTTTAAAATCTATTAACCATTCAAAAGCAGTTACTTTACACATGGATAATTTCAATTTCTTAGGAATTTGGGCAACTACAAAAGTTGGTGGATTATTAGCCCTTGAACCATGGCGTTCACATGCAGATGATGCTGGATTTACTGGTGAATTAAAAGATAAAGAAGATATTGTTTCATTAGAAACTGGTAAATCTTTTGATTGTACATTTACAATTGAAATTACACAATAGAAACAAGAAAAGATTGTATCATTAACCTTAGTGCTAAGTACAATCTTTTTTTATTTAAATTATATACGATCATAAACCACCTTATCTTTAATAAAATATTTAAATGTATATACTTTTTAAATACTCTTGTATATTAACTGCAAGTAAAGTAATATTGTCAGTAATTTATTTTGTCCTATTGGCTATAATTGAAATTGAAGTTTTGATGATTTAATACAAAACAAAATCCTAATTTTTCATCTTTTAAATATTGATTAGTAAACGGAAAATAACTAAAATCCAAATAAGCTAATGAACCATTTATAGTTTGATAACTCTTAGGAAATACAGTTTTTAATTTTCAAATATATCTAATTAATAATACACTTCTTGTATGTTACCTTCATTTAATCGTTGCTGATAGATTTTTAAACTTTTTTGAATATCTTTTCTATTATAACGGCATTTTAATTTAAAATTATTTGCTGCATATTATATTTTTAATATTTTAAATTTTCATATCGATATTATAACAGTTTCAAATATTTACCACAATAAAAATGAAGTTACTGTTTTATAATCTTTAAAATGCAAGTTTTTTTATTTTGAATATTCAACATGAAATTTAAATACTATTGAATTAAAGACTATTAAAAAAAGTGAATACTAAAATGATCTGTTCTAAAAAAGCCAGTTTTAAATATAAAATCATGATAAACGATTCGTTCATCATCAAAGTTTATTAAAAGAACTACAATGAAAATTTATTCCTTTTTTTTATCCTTTTAAATTCGACCATTTTTTTATAAAATTATATGTATAGTTAAATAGGGGAATTAAAATGGTGAAAGTAAAATTATTTGATTGTGCGCATGAACTTGATTTAGAAGAAGAAATGAATGAATTTTTTGAGGAAAAACAACATTTAAAAATTCTTCAAATTGAATATCAAACACAGATTGAAAGAATTAATGATGAAGAAACGATTTATTCTTTTAGTGCAATGGTTGTTTACCATGAATAAAATATGTGATCGTGTCCATAATATTAAATGTGGAGGTGACATCAATGAATGAAATTAAATGTAGTGTTAAAAAATGTCATTACAATGAAAATGAATCATGCACAGCTAAGTGTATAGAAGTATGCAACTGTAACTGTCATCAAGCAGATCATAAGGATCAAACAGAATGTTCAACTTTTAAAATGAAGGATTTATAGTATAAAAAGGGTATTTGCCCTTTTTTTGTGTTATAATGTAAAAGGAAGGTGATAATAATGAAAAAAATATTTTTTTTATTATGCTGTTCATTTATTTTGATCGGTTGTCAGCAAAAAACAAAAGCACTGGCTTCATTAGAACATTACGAACAGTATGTAGAACTTTTAAACCAACCACAAGAATATAAAAGTAAATCTGATTTATTTAATATCACCTTAATCTTAAACCAATTAGAAGATGGAAAAGTTCGCTATGATGTTGTAATTAATAACGCGGTTTCTCGATTATCAAATATCAAAGTCATTTGTAAAGAAGTAGACCAAACAACAAATAATTATCCAAGTATTGGTTTATTGGAAAATGAAAGTTATATTTTAGATCCAAATTATACAAATAAAGAGGAAAATATATATAAAGGTATTAACCTTTCTGGAATTAGTGAAACATGCGTTGTGAAATTAAATATATTAGTTGAATATCAAACAGAACAAGATCAATTAGTTAGAGAATTTATTAGTTTAGAAAAAGAATTGGAGGAGTAATATGCGTTTGGATAAACTTCTATCACATTGTGGATTAGGTACTCGAAAAGAAGTTAAAGATTTGATTAAAAGTGGGCAAGTACAAGTCAATGATAAAATTATAAAAAAAGATGGTTATCAAGTAGATGAAAACAATGATGTGATTAAATTGAATGATGAAATGGTTGAATATCGCCAATATGTTTATATTATGCTTAATAAACCTGCTGGCTATATCAGTGCAACATTTGATCAAGTTCATGCAACAGTCGTTGATTTAATAGAGGGTTATGATCAATTTGAATTATTTCCGGTTGGAAGGTTGGATATAGATACAGAAGGGTTATTGTTAATGACAAATGATGGGCACTTAGCACATCATATTTTATCTCCAAAAAAACATGTCCCTAAAGTATATTTTGCTAAAATCGATGGGATTGTCGATCAAAGTGATATAGAGGCATTTAAACAAGGAATTGTATTAAGTGATTTTATATGTATGCCGGCAAATTTAAAAATTTTAAAGGTTGAAAATAATCAAAGTGAGATAGAAGTTGAAATATTTGAAGGAAAATTTCATCAAGTTAAACGTATGTTTGAATCTCGATTAAAACCAGTGATATATTTAAAACGAATTAAAATGAAAAATCTTGTCCTTGATCCTATGTTAAAATTAGGACAATATAGAGAATTAACAGAGGAAGAACTTGATGAATTAAGTAAACTCTAAAAAAATAAGGTAATTTTAAAAATAAAAATTTTCTAAATTGTTTTATATGGTATAATAAAAAAGTAATATTTGAAAAGGAGAGTTTTATGCGTTTAAGAAACAATCGTAATGCCAAAGAAATCATTGAAAACAATCGTGATATTGTTTTATCTTTAGAAAACAAATTCAATTTTAAAGAAATTTTTGGCAATGATAATCCTATTCATATTGAAATTGGTATGGGTAAGGGCGATTTTATTATACAAACAGCGATTTCAAACCCTGAAATTAATTATATAGGTATTGAAAAATATGACAGTGTTTTAGTGGCAGCGGTAAAAAAATTGCAAAAGATGGATAAAGTTCAGAATTTAAGATTAGTCTGTCTTGATGCAACGAAGTTATTAGATTATTTTGATTTAAAAAGTGTCGCTCAAATTTATTTAAATTTCAGTGATCCATGGCCTAAATCAAGACATTATAAAAGACGTTTAACATATAAAGATTTTTTAAATTTATATAAATCTATTTTAATAGATAATGGATATATTGAATTTAAAACAGATAATCGTGGGTTGTTTGAATATTCACTTGTATCGATGAATAATTATCCAATGATTTTTGAAGACATATGTTTAGATTTACATCATTCTAGCGGATATGAAGACAATATCATGACAGAATATGAGAGAAAATTCAGTCCTTATGGACCTATTTATAAAATTAAAGCAAAATTTAAAAAAGGAGAATAAAAAATGGATCGTTTAATTGATATATTAAGTTTAGAAGAATTTGAAAAAGCAACACAAGAAAAAAGTATTTTTATGTTTACTGCTTCTTGGTGTCCTGATTGTGTGTTTGTTAAAACATTTATTGGGGATATTGTAGATAGTAATCCTGAATTTAAATTTTATAAAATAGATCGTGATAATTTTATTGATTTATGTAAAGATTTAGATATTTTAGGAATACCATCATTTGTTGCTTATAATAATGGTGAAGAAATTGGACGTTTTGTAAGCAAACTTAGAAAAACTAAAGTAGAAGTACAAAATTTTATTGACTCAGTGAAGTAGGTGACATTGATGCTTTTATATGGTTTTTATAATTATGAAAATGTAGGCGATATTTTATTATGTCGTCAGTCTAATGATCAAACTGAATATTTTAAACGTGAAGATGATGTTTGTTATTTATACAACAAAAAAGATCAATTGATTGGTTTGAATATTTTTAATGCTTCAAAATATTTTGGTGTATTAACTTCAGGTCAAATTGTCATTGATAATCAAAAAATCAATATTATTCAAGAGTTGATTAAATCACACACTGATGTATGTTTTGAGGCAGATTGCACAGAACATATTATCGTAGGGAAGGTGGTTGAAATAAAAGAACACCCTGATTCTGATCATCTTCATGTTTGTCAAGTCGATTTAGGAGATGAGGTTACACAAATCGTTTGTGGAGCACCTAATGTAGCGTTAAATCAAAAAGTAGTTGTGGCAACTGTTGGTACAATGATGCCTAATGGTTTATTAATTGTCCCTTCAAAATTGCGTAAGGTAGATTCTAATGGAATGCTATGTTCAGCAAGAGAATTGAATTTACCTAATGCACCACAAGTACGTGGAATTATGGTTTTAGATGATGATTATATTGTCGGTCAACCATTTTTTAAACAGTATGAAAAAGGAGGAAACTAAATGGCTTTTAAAAATTTTTTTAAGATGTTTAAATCTGATGAAATTGAAGAAGAACCCGTTGTTGATCCGATTGTTGAACAACGACGAAAAGAAAAGTTTAGCACTCCTTTAATTTATGATGAAGAAGAAAAAGAAGAAAAGGTTGTTGAAAAAAAAGTTGCAAAAACCCCTTCGACTGTAAAAAAGGTTAAAGTAGATCAACCCACTGTTTACAATATGACTGAAATTATTTCACCAATGATGGGAAAAAAAGAAACACATAAAGAAGTCGTTAAACCTTCTACTAAAAAAGTAAAAAAGAAAAAAGTAATTGATATTAAAGATCAATTAGTACCGGTTATCTCACCATATTATGGTAATAGTAGTGTTGAAGATGATGAAGTTGAAGAAGTCAAAAATGAAAATATTAAAACAATTAAATATGACACTAAAGGACCTGAATCTGTTACAGAAAATTTAAGAAATTTAGCCAAAATTGTTCAAGAGGAAGAAAATCAATTAAAAATTATTGAGGCTAGAACGGGTGAATTTCGTTTAGATTTTTCAAATGTAGATGAAAGTGAAAAAACATTAATTGATGAAATTAATGATGAAATGACTTTAGATGAGTTAATGAGTCTTTATGAAAAAAAGAAGATGAATGAGTAAATGAAAATAGGTGTCGATATGGTCGATATAAATCGATTAAATTTAGAGCATTTTCATTTTATTGAACGTGTTTTAACTCCTAATGAGTTAGTAGTTTACCAAAATAAAAAAACAGATAAACAAAAAAGAGAATATTTAGGAGGGCGTTTTGCTGCTAAAGAGGCAGTAATGAAAGCATTAGGAACGGGTATTGGCAAAACTTCTTTTCAAGAGATTGAAGTTTTGAACAAGTCTAATGGTTGCCCTTATTTAAACATTGAAAATGCAAGTATATCGATTTCTCATGAAAATCATTATGCCATTGCATTTGTTGTAATAAACGAAGATTAGTTATTGAATATTAAAGATAATTAACCTTATTAAAAAACTAAACAGACAATTATTCAGTTATAGGTGATTTGAATTCCCTAGTTTTAAAATTCTATGTTTAATTATATATACCTCTAAAATGCACACTTGAAATAGTGTGTTTTTTTTATTATCCAAGAAATAATGTTTAATCACTGTTTGTTAATTAAGGTTTTTAATTGTTGGTATAAAATCGATCGAGCGATTATTTGAAAATATAATGATTGAACTATTTGTTCATGATATAATTATTTATAAAGAAGTTGTATATTTAAAGTATTTAGAAGTTGAAATGGATAATGAAAATAATTAAGTATAGGTAGTTTGAAATTTGAGGTGTGAGGAGAAAAGAGAAAATGGTGATTTCAAGTATAAAAGAAACGCTTGATTGCGATATTTTGAAAGTATGGGAAATTATTTTTGATGTTAGTCAGTATAGCAAATGGCGTAGTGATTTAAGCGAAACAGAATTTGTTAATGATAAACAGTTTATTGAATATATTAAAAATGATTATGCGACAATATTTACAATAACAGTTATTGAACCTTATCAACGATGGGAGTTCGATCTTGAAAATAATAATATGAAAGGACATTGGGTAGGCGTTTTTACTTCTAAAAACAATCAAACAAAAATTGATTTTACAGAAAATATTGCACCTAAAAAATGGTTTATGAAGCCGTTTGTAAAATCATATTAAAAAACAACAGTTGCAATTTATTCTGGATTAATAAATAAGGTTAAATGAATTAGAAGTTAATGAATAAAGTACATAATTCAACAAAAGTAAAAGTTTATTTGATTTCCCATCTAACACATGGAAAAAATCCGGTAATAAAAATATTTGAAGTAAAAGATAAAAAACTGTATCATATTCAAGACAGTATTTTTAAGAATGATAAATTTGAGTTAAATTCTTCATATATTTTTGTTGAAGGAAGTAGTTATTTACGTGATGATTTAATTGTATTTACAGGTTTAGATGATAAAGATATAACTATTTATTTTTTAGTAGTACAATATATAAAATGTAAAGAAAAGTTTAATAATGGTTAATGATAACTTTCATTTTATGAAGTTAAATAGATAAAAAATCTTAATTTAAGGAGGAGTGATATTATGATTAGAATTGAAAAAATCAACGCAAAAAATATCTGGGATATATTAAAACTACATGTCAGCAAGGAACAACAATCGTTTGTTGCACCAAATGAGTTAAGTATCATAGAAGCATATATAGCAATAACTGGAAATGGGTATGCTTTTCCATTTGGTATTTTTGATGATGAAATTCCTGTTGGATTTTTGATGATAGGATATGATGTAGATGAATCATTTGAAAATCCGCCACAAATTGCTTATGGCAATTATAGTATCTGGCGATTGATGATTGATGAAAAATATCAAAATAAAGGATATGGAAAGGAAGCAATTCGTTTAGCTTTAGAGTTTATTAAAACATTTCCATGCGGGCAAGCAGAATATTGTTATTTGTCTTATGAACCTGAAAATTTAAATGCGAAAAGACTATATTCAAAGTTTGGGTTTATAGAAAATGGTGAAATAGATCAAGGAGAAATAGTGGTAGTTTTAAAATTGTGATATGATTGATAATAAGAAAATGGGTAAGCCTTTCTTAAGAAATAGAGGAAACGACAAATTTCAGTTTGCTAAAGAAAGTAAAATAATAAAATAGAAGTTAAGGAGAAGAACTATATGACGAATTTGGATATACAAATTTAAATAAAGCAACTATAGAATACCTTAAAAAAATATGAAAGTTGGAATGTTTTTATTGCAGATAAGAAATATTTGTGAAGAATTTATGCTTAAAAATGGTGCCAATTTATTTTGGTATTGGAATGTTGGTGCATTTGTGTTTTTTTGCGATGAAACAACAGTTTCTATATCAGGGAAAAATCGTACTTCAAAGAAAATTGTAAATAAAAACGATATTATAACTGTTGATCTTTCTCCTCAAAACAATAATATTTGGTGAGACTATGCAAGAACAATAATTATTGAAAACGGAGTAGTAGTGGATAATGTAGAAGATATACAGAATCTTGAATGGAAACAAGGTTTAAAAATGTGACAATATTTACATCAAATACTTATTGAAAATGCCACTCCTGATATGACTTTTGAAGAATTGTATTTTTATATAAATGATGTAATTTCTAAACATGAATTTATGAATTTAGGTCATTCTATTGTAGAAAATAAAGATGATAGAGTTTATATAGAAAAAGGGAATCAATTAAAACTATCAGAAGTAAAAATATTTAAATTTGAACCACATATAAACCTACATAATTCTAAATACGGATATAAAAGAGAAGATATATATTATTTTGAAAAAGGTAAATTAGTAAAATTATGAATTCTAATTAAGAAAGGAAATTCTGATGAAAGATAAAAGTATTTTAATGAGTATAGGATTTATTATTTATATTGTTATGTCTGGAATTGACAGGCTTATTTATCATATACCTAATATGATTTATATCCAATAGCCATTTTGGGTATTGTTTTAATTCTAATTGGTTGTTTTAAAAATAAATCTAAATATCAAAACCCTACTCTATAGAATTAAAAAAACATAAAAAAGCAACTGCCAACAAAGAGAGTTGCTTTTAATTTGCAATAAAATACACAATTTGATAATATCACTTCAATTCAAAATCATATATAAACATAAAAGAACATTTTACTCAATTCCTCCATGATTAATATAATTATTTTTAAGTTCCACTTGACTATTAATAATAATATCAATATCATCAATTTTAACCTCTTGATGACTTAAATCATGTAAATTTAAATAATCAATATCGTTTTCCAACAAAAGTTTATAAGTATTATAAATTTCATTTTTCATTGCCTCATTAATTAGTTCAATATTTTGTTGCTCAGACAACTCAGGCGGACAAGACTCTAACGCTAAAGAGGTATCAAGAATAATTTGAAAACGATTATTTTTAAAAGCAGTATGTGTGCTAGAATGAAGAATTGTATAATTAATTCCATTATCTTTATAAGGAATAGTTTCATTTACATCATTATTGCTTTTTTCATTAATGTACATTAGACCACCGATATCTTCAATTTTAAAAGTAGAAGCAGTTTGATGATTTAAAATAGTTAGGTTTTTAATTTCAAATCGCTTTGCATCTTGACTTTCTCCTTCGTTAATCAAGGTAGATTCTTTATCAACACTTAAATTTGGAATAATATTAATTTTAGCGTCTGCTTCAAAGGTTTTAATAATTTCTAAAACAGAGGTCGGAATTTCTAAAACATTTAGCTTATCAATTGAATTATAAGCAATTAATGAAAAATAAGGGGAACTTGATATATTATGTTTGACTTGAAAGATTTCATTAATATCTGTATCATTAATAAAAATACTTGCCGCTAATCTTAAATTTTGATCATGTAAAAAATAGTTGAGCACTTCTTTCATATGTGAAATTTCAAGCATTGTAGGTGAAATAAATAAAGTATCAATATGTTCTACTTTAATTTCCATTCGCATTTTATTTTCTAATTTTTGAATTGCTTCACCGATTGAATGTGCATTAGAAGAAGTAATTAATATTTCACCTTTATTAAAAGAAGATTCAACTTCCGGTTTTGAAAGTGAGTTGGGGTTAATGATTTGAAATGTAACGACATACTCCCCTTCAACATAATCTACTGCCATTGATGCGGGAAAGGTTAAGTTATATAAATCTTTTAAATCACTACACCCACAATTAAACAATAAAATAACTACAATCAATATTTTTTTTATCCAAGTCATGATGATTTCACCTTCTTTTTAAAATTAACAGATTTAAATAGTTGACTAAATGTTTTAAAATTTAATACTAAATAAGGATTAATCATATCTTTATCAAATGATTTAAGTGAGGATAAGTATAATGTAATGCCTACAAAAGAAAGAATGAAACCATAAAGTCCTAATGTAGCACTGGCTATAAAAACAATTATTTTTAAAACGGTAATGACACTATTAAATGAAATATTATTTGAAACAGAGTAATTACAAATTATATTAAACGCAGATAAAAACATAATATCATATCCGATAAAGCCACTTGAAATTGCATTTTGTCCTAATAAAACACTACCAATAACTAATAAAGTGGAAGAAATTCCAGCAGGCAATCTTGTGCCGGCAACAAGGAATAATTCAAATAACAACGTAGCGAATATTATTTCTAAATAGACAGGTAAAACCATTCCTTTTTGAATACTTAAAATATTCGAAAGCCATAAAATAGGTAGTTCTTGAGGGTGATAACAATAAATGGCGATAATAAATCCCATTAAAAATATTGAAATAAAACCACAAAAGAAATACAAACTTCGATTTAAAAAAGTAGTAATAAAATGATCATTAATATCGTCTGAATAATCAATAAATAGCGAAAGCGTCGCCGGTCCGATATTCGCATTATTGAAATTATCAATAAAAATTACAAACTGTCCTTTTAATAAACTTAAAGTGCAATAATCAGGACGTGTTGTATAGGTCATATGTGGAAAAAGTCTTTTTTGTTTACCATATAATAAACTACGCAATTGACCGGAACTTGTAATATCAGTTTCACTTAATTGTTTAAGTTGATTGGTCAATTTTTGGATGATTTTAGGTTCACATTTATTTTTCATATATAATAAACCTATTTGTGTTTTGGTGTTTTTTCCTAAAGTGAATTTCTGATAATTCAACTCAGAAGTTTTTAAGCGTTTTCGAACTAATGCAACATTAGTTTCGATATTTTCGATAAAACTATCTCGAGGACCAGTAATAGTTATATCAATAATAGACTGATCCGGTGTTCGTTTGGGAACGTTAATAACATTAATAGAGTAATAAGTTTGTTGGTAGTAAAATAAGCAAAAACCACTAAATATTAATTCATCAATGGTGGAATAATCAATAGCTTTAATAGGATTAATCGTTAACACAGCTGAAGTAATATTTTTAGGATCCAATAAAAGATGACGATATATTTTACCAAGTATTTCATTTTCAATCTCTTTAACATCACATAAACCTTCACAATAGATCAGTGAATATTCGTTATTTTCTTTAAATTTAACATCTTCACTCTTTTTAAAATGATCTTTTAATTCTGTAATATAAATCATTCATTAAGACCTCTTTTCTTTATAAATCACTAACGTCAAGACTAAACTTATTAAAGCAATCATAATCATGGGTATTTTAAAAAAAGTCATCAATTGGTTATAAATTAATAATAAAATCGCTAAACCACTTAATAATAGAATGACTATCAAAATAGTTTTGTAATTTGTAATGAGTGTTTGCATAATTTTTAAATTAAACCCAATTTTACAAAATCCTCCAATGATATAATAAAATAAAATTGGAAAATTTAAATAACCAATATATTGGCCAAAATAAATCATGCTGTAACTTTCAAAAAAAGGATAGAGAACAATATCTAAAATACCTTGAAATTCGTTGTAATGAATAATTGCTTTTAAACCAATAAACAATATAAGGGTTAGAATATAAGTATAAAACGTTTTTTTAGATAAATTAGTTTGATTAACAACGGGAAGAATAAAAATAGTGTAAGCTTCAAAAAATATTAAAAAAGTAATAAACAAGGCATTTAAGTTAAAGTAAAATTTTGGAAACACATAGGGATAAAAAGATAAATAAATATAATTACTTTTAAAGATAAAATAACCTAAAATAATTATTCCAAAAATGATGAGTAAAATATTATTGGCTTTATAAAAATCTAATGTTCCAATCATTGTAGCATATAATATAATTGCCATTAAAGAAATAACAATCACATATACTGATGTATCAGATAGCCAATGTACTTCTACAAAATCTACAACGGCTAAAAGGGTTAAAAGAGTAGTTACAAGCAAATAAATGATTAAAGTGATTTTGCTTATTAAATGATAATTTGAAGTAAAACGTTGATTAAAATAGCGATATGCAAGTGGCGATAAAATTAAGATAAGTATAAAAGTTGTGAATGCGTAGTAGATAAAAGTATCACTTGTATTTTGATATAGCAGATTAAATAGAATTTCAGAAATAAAAAAACTATTTGATAATAATCCGGCCATGAAATACGATTTATTAATTAAATTATTATTTTTCATATATTTTCACCTTTTCTAATTATGCACATAAAAATTTAAAATATAATTAGAAATTTAAAAATTGAAGTGTATTTTAATAACCAATATATATATAATATGATAAAAGTTGAATTTTGGCTATTTGTCATAATTCGGTAATTTTGTTATTTTTAAGTAGCATTGTTGATACAAGGTAAAAATAAAAATGAAGGGAGGGATTACTAAATGTATTTTATTTATAAAATACATTTAGTAATAGAAATTGATGATTAATGAAGTGATATTAGTAGGGAAACTTATCAAAAAAGTGGGGTTTAGAAAAGTTAAAGGTAAAAAATGGTATATCATTATATTAGGGGTAGAAAAACCTTTAAGAAACGGAGAAGGTTTTTATGAGGTTGAGGAAATTGAATGTGCTTTATGGCAAGGTGATTCCTATCTTTTTGAGGAAGAGAATTATACATATGGTTTTATGAGTATTAAAGGTAGAATTGAAAAACTATTTGATGAACATAGTATTATAGTTGTAGAAAAGATTAAATTATTAGATGCGTATTTAAAGTAGTAAGAATTGTTTTATTGTAATTGTACTAGAATTTTGTTATAATTGACACTTGAAAGTAGGTGTTAAAATGAGTATTGATCAATCAAAAATCCGTAATTTTTCCATCATTGCTCATATTGACCATGGAAAATCAACACTTGCCGATTGTATTTTACAATTGACAGGTGCAGTGGCTAGTCGTGATATGAAAGCACAGTTACTTGATAGCATGGATTTAGAAAGAGAACGTGGAATTACTATAAAATTAAATGCAGTACAATTAAATTATAAAGCACAAGATGGTGAAACTTATTTGCTTCATTTAATAGATACACCGGGTCATGTCGATTTTACGTATGAAGTTTCACGTTCACTTGCTGCTTGTGAAGGTGCTGTTTTAGTCGTAGATGCTGCACAAGGTGTAGAAGCACAGACTTTAGCCAATGTTTATTTAGCTATTGATAATAATTTAGAAATTATTCCGGTAATTAATAAAATAGATTTACCAAGTGCTGATCCTGATCGTGTAAAACAAGAAATAGAAGATGTTATTGGATTGCCAGCAGATGAAGCACCGTTAATTTCTGCTAAAAATGGATTAAATATTGAATCTGTATTAGAGGCGATTGTCAACTATGTTCCCGCTCCTAAAGGGAATATCAATCACCCAACACAGGCTTTAATTTTCGATTCGTTTTATGATGCTTATCGAGGAGTTATTGTTTTAGTACGAATTGTTGAAGGGAAAATTAAAGTTGGCGATAAGATTAAATTTATGGCAAGTGATGCAGTTTACGAGGTACTTGAGGTAGGGGTTAATACGCCAGTGGAAGTTAAAAAAGATGAATTGATTACCGGAGAAGTAGGGTGGCTATCGGCTTCAATTAAATCAATACGTGATATTCATGTTGGGGATACTGTTACAGTAATAGGCAATGAATGCGTATCTCCTTTACCGGGATATCGTAAATTAAACCCAATGGTTTATTGTGGATTGTATCCAGTAGATAATGCGCGTTATAATGATTTAAGAGAAGCGTTAGAAAAAATGCAATTAAGTGATTCTGCTTTAAGTTTTGATCCAGAAACTTCACAAGCACTAGGTTTTGGATTTAGATGTGGCTTTTTAGGATTATTGCATATGGATGTTATTGAAGAACGTTTAGAACGTGAATTTGGCTTAGATTTAATTGCTACTGCTCCTTCAGTTGTTTATCATGCTTATTTAACAGATGGAACTGTGATAGATATCGATAACCCTGCTAAATTACCAGCAGTACAAAAAATAGATCATATTGAAGAACCTTATGTAAAAGCGACGATTATGACACCTAATGAATTTGTAGGACCAATTATGGAACTTTGTCAAAATAAACGTGGTGAATATGTGGATATTCAATATACTGATGATACTCGTATGACAGTCATTTATGAAGTTCCATTAGCAGAAATTGTTTATGATTTCTTTGATCGATTAAAATCTTGTTCAAAAGGATATGCTTCATTTGATTATGAAATTACAGGTTATAAGATCAGTAAATTAGTTAAAATGGATATTTTATTAAATGGTGAAGTTGTAGATGCACTTTCTTCAATTGTCCATAAAGACTTTGCTTATAATCGAGGGAAAATTATTTGCGAAAAATTAAAAGAAATTATTCCTAAACAAATGTTTGAAGTTCCAATTCAAGCAGCTATTCAAGGTAAAGTTGTCGCTAGAACAAATATTAAAGCAATGCGTAAAAACGTTTTAGCTAAATGTTATGGTGGCGATATTACTCGTAAGAAAAAATTATTAGAAAAACAAAAAGAAGGTAAAAAACGTATGAAAGCAGTAGGAAGTGTAGAAATTCCTCAAGAAGCTTTTATGGCAGTATTATCTGTTGATGAATAGACTGTAAATTTCAGTCTATTTTTTATGACTAAATATCGATAAAAATAAAATAATTTTGTAAAAAATGTGAGTTTTATACAATCAATTTACATTCAAAAAAAATTATTATATAATAGCCTAATAAGGGAGGTCATCTATGATATTTAAGAAAAAAACATCAGAAAAAAAACGATTCTCCGGGTCTTATTATTTCGATGGATATAACGATGAAAAAGTACGTGAACGAAAAAAACGTGAAAACGGTACAATGAAACGAATGATAGGATTAATGCTATTAATTACTGTTGCAATGGGAGTAATTGGCTTTAGAATGATATATTTACAAGTTGTTCAAAAAGATTATTATGATAGTAAATTAATTACTTATCAAGTGCAAGCAAAAACAAGTGATGTTCCACGAGGAAAGATGACAGATCGTAATGGAGTTATTTTAGCGGATAGTAAGGCGACAAATGTTATTGCTTATTATAAACCTAAAAATATTAAAGATAGCCAAGAATTACAAATGGCAGAGGTATTATCTTCCTATTTTACAATTGATCGATTTGATATTAAATTAAGAGATAAAAAAGATTGTTTTATTTTGGCGTATCCTGATGAAGCAAAAGCATTAATCCAAGATGTAGATACTTCTCAAATGAGTGATAATGATATTTACAATTTAAAATTAGAACGCATTAGTGAAGAATTAATTAATGAAAAATTTACGGATCAACAAATTGTGCAATACTATATATATTTCTTAATGCAAAATGCTAGTACCTATGACAATATTATTATCGAAAATGCTACAGCAGAAGATATTAGTTTTGTTAGTGAACGAAAAGAAATATTAAGAGGTTTTATCTTTACTTATGATTATGTCAGAGAATATACATATGGTAGTGCTATGAAAGATATTTTAGGAACTATTTCTACAAAGAAAAACGGAATTCCACAAAGTGAATCAAAACGTTTATTAGCCAGTGATTATCAAATGAATTCAAGAGTAGGAACTTCAGGACTTGAAAAACAGTATGAATCATTATTAATGGGAGAACCTTCAACTTACAACATTACTTACGATATTACAACATGGGATCCGATTATTAATAGTTTAGAAACAGGGCAAAAAGGATCGGATTTAAGATTGGCTATTGATTGGGAATTACAAGAACTTGCGAACAGTCAAATGGAGGCAATATTAAAAGCAAATATTAATAAACCTTTATTTGATCGATTATTTTTTACATTAATGGATCCAAATAGCGGTGATATCTTGGTAATGGCAGGAAAATATATTGATAAAACAACAGGAGAAGTTTACGATTATGCTTCTGGTAATTATTTACAAGCATTCCCTTATGGATCAACGGTTAAAGGGGCAACGGTTTATTTAGGACATAAATACAATTTGATTAGTCCTGGCGAAACCATTAATGATACAGCAGAAGGAATTGTAATTAAAGGAACGAAGCCAAAACGTTCATATCAGCCTTTAGGTGTTGTTAGTGATATTACTGCATTAGCTAAATCTTCCAATGTATATATGTTTCATATTGCAATGCGTTTAGGAGGGGCTAATTATGTTCCAAATCAGCCATTAAGTATTGATAAAGAAGCTTTTGCTACGCTAAGAAAGACTTTTGGAGAATTAGGATTAGGAGTTAAAACCGGTCTTGATGTTCCTTATGAAGAATTAGGATACCGTGGCGAAAATCAAGCCCCAGGGTTATTATTAGATGCTGCCATTGGACAATATGATAACTATACGACAATTCAAATTGCTCAATATGTTTCAACAATTGCTAATGGTGGAAAACGAGTAAAACCACGTTTATTACTTGATGCTTCGATTACTGTTGATGGAAATTCTTATACAACTTATTCTAATGATGTAGAAATATTAGATGATAATTCAGATCAAACTGAGGCTTTTAGTCAAATTCAAAAAGGATTTAGGGAAACGATATTATCTGGGACGGCTTCATCTTATAAATCTAAAGCGTACAATTTAGCTGGAAAAACCGGAACAGCCGAAGTTTTTGAAATGAGTGATGGTAAGGATTATTCTAACTTAGCATTTGTAGGTTATGCACCTTATGACAATCCAAAAGTGGCATTTGCTTCAATTGCACCACGTTTTAATAAAGGTGGATCACCACAACAGCAAGTTGCCATTGCTGTGCTTGATAGATATTTTGAAAAATATGGAATGAATTAAAAAAATGTAGCATTTCTTTTAAAATTATGATATTATGATATACGAAGTTTAATTAAGGGTATGGAGGTGTAACAAGTGAGAGATAACATTATTTTAAAATGTACTGAATGTGGTGAAGAAAACTACATTAATACTAAAAATAAAAGAAATCACCCAGATCGTATGGAAGTGAATAAATACTGTCCAAGATGTAATAAAAAGACTGTACACAAAGAAAAAAAATAACGTATATAAAAATAAAATGGAGTGGTAACACTCCTTTTTTATATTAAACATTTACTAGTTTATCAATTCATTCATTTAAAGGATAGGTGAAAAAATGAAAATAAAAAGAATGCTTGTTAGTGAATTTCAAACAAATTGTTATGTGGTTTATAATCAAAAACAAGAGACATTGATTATTGATCCGGGAGACAACGCTAAAAAAATCAAAAAATTTATTGATGAAAAACATCTTGAAGTTAAAGCAGTTTTATTAACTCATGGACACTGTGATCATATTGGGGCAACAGATTTATTATATGAAACTTATCGTTGTCCAATTTATCTCCATCAAGAAGATCATATTTATTTAAACCAACCACAATATAATCTTTCTTATATGATACAAAAAGATTTAAAAATCAGTTCTCCTGTTTTAAATGCTCCTCAATTATTAGAAATCGGTGACTATCAAATCCGTTTTCATCATTTACCCGGACATACACCGGGAAGTTGTATGATTGAATTTGAAAAAGAAAATGTTATTTTTAGTGGTGATGTGTTATTTAAACAAGGAATAGGGCGTTATGACTTCCCACTTTCATCAAAACATGATACATATCAAACAATTCAAAAATTACTTGCGTTTGATTATGATGCGAAAGTTTTCCCCGGTCATGGTGAAATAACTTCAATTAAAGAAGAACAACAAAATAATCCTTTTTTAAGTATGTAAAAACGCCGTAGCGTTTTATAATTCTAATTCAATATGATATAAATTTCCCCATAAATAAATTTGATATAAATAAGCAATTAATTGTGGACCCATCATTAACTGTCCGAACCAAGGATATTTAAATGATTCACCTTTTGAAGCAATTAATTGTTTTATTTTATCTAAATCAAATAGTTTGAATAAAATATTATTTTCATCTTCTAAACTTTCTTCTAATAACTGACACACCAGTTCAGTATAAATTGGAGAATGTGTTTTAGGATAAGGATTTTTCTTTCTATTTAATATTTCTTCGGGCAACTCTTCTTTAAATGCATCTCTAAGTAATGCCTTTTCTTGATTGTTTTGATACAAATAACACCAGGGAATATTGTAAACATATTGAATTAATTCTTTAGAAGCAAATGGAACGCGACATTCAATAGAAGCCCTCATAGTTTGTGAATCCCCACGTGTTAATAAAGTTTGCATAAACCATTCACTACATAAATAAATCATTTTTTGTTTACGATTATTTTCAACATTATCATCATTATATTCAATTTCTTCTAAAGTTTTTAAATAAGCCTCATGAACATATTGTTCAAAGGGTAATTTAGCAATATCTTTATTTAACAAACTAATACGTTGTTTAAGATCAAGTAACCATGGAAAATCATCTTTCGAATAAAGTTCTTCTTTGTAAAACCATGGATATCCCCCAAATATCTCATCAGCACATTCACCTGATAAAACCACTTTATGGGCTAAACTAATTCTTCTAGCAAAGCAATAAAAACTACTGTCAATATCTGCCATTCCGGGCATATCTCTAGCAATTAAAGAGGTTTTTAAATGATGAATTAATTCTTTTTGGCTAAGTGTAATATAATGATGTTTTGTTTGATATTGATCAACCATTAATTGTATAAAATCTTCATCTTGACTAGTTTGATAATCATAAGACTTGAAATATTTATCTTGATCTTCGTAACTAACTGAATAAGTATTTATATTAGGTTTATAATTTGCACTAATTGCAGTAATAATACTTGAATCAATCCCACCTGAAAGCATTGTGGAAACATCAACATCAGAGATTAATTGATTTGTGATTGATTTAATTAATAGTTGTCTAACTTTAGCTTTAGTCGTTTGATAATCATCGATATGTTTTTTAGCACATAATTTAAAATAACGAATGATTTCAAAACGATTGCGATCTAAATAAAAATAATGTCCCGGTCTTAAACTTTTAATCCCCTTATAAATTGTTTTACCGGGTGAAACACTAGGACCTAACCCTAGAAGTTCTAAAATTCCTTCCCGATTAACAATGGCTTTTTCTTGATAACATAAAATCGATTTGATTTCAGAAGCAAATACTAAAGTATCATCATTATAACTATAAAATAAAGGCTTAACCCCTAAATGATCACGACAACCAAATACCCCTTCATCACTATAAATGACAAAACTAAAAATTCCGTCTAAATAATTAACACATTGTTGTTGATATTCAATATAACTTACTAATACAACTTCTGTATCACTTGAAGTTTTGAATTTATAACCTTTAATCATTAAATCTTGTTTGAGTTCTTTCATATTGTATAGTTCACCATTATAAACAATACAATATTCTTTATTTTGGTAAGTATAAACAAGTGGTTGTTTACCACTTTTAAGATCTATAATTGATAACCGACGATGCCCTAAAATTCCGTTTGAATAGATTTGATAACCATAATCATCAGGTCCACGATAATCAACCAATTGACACATTTGTTCAAGTTTATCTTTTAAATGATTAACTTGTTGTTTAAAACTAATAATTCCTGCGATACCACACATTTCTTTTCACCTCATCTTAGTATATTCAAACTCTAAAAAGATATGATAATATATTTTAACTCCTAAAAAACGGTTTTTATATGGAATATCCAAAAACATCAATCATTGAGTTAAGGTAGAATAAAGTTATCAGGAGAGTGGTTTAAAATGAAAAGAATGAATTATCCAGAAAGTTATTTATTTGATTTTGAAACATTAAGTAGTTTAGTTGAAGAATTGTTAAAAGAAAGTAAGATTGAAGATTATCAAGATGTTTTAAATAATGCTTTATCTTTAGAACAATTGCAATTGAATATTAAAGATCATATGAAAATTCAAAGATATTTATTTGAAAAATTAAAAAAATGTGCAGACTTAGCAACTGATTATTTAGAATTAGAACGATATATCATTTATATGAATGTATTAATTGATCATCGTTATCCACCATTAGTAAAATATAAACAAAGTTTATTTGAATACATTTTAGCATGTAGAGAAGATTATTTTACTTCAGATGAATATTGTGTAATTAGACATTTAATACCATTTAAAGAAGAAAATATTAACACAATATTAGAAATAGGGTGGCAAGGATTGTCTAAAAATAATATTTTATATCAAATTTTTACTTGCGAAATTTATCTGATTGAAGGACAATATAGTAAGGCAAGACAATATTTAGAGGAAATAGGTTTTATTAGTTTACTTGCTGATTATCAAGAAGATTATTTATTATCCTTAAAACATCAAATTAAAATTAAACCGATTTTTGTATCTAAATTTAATTTGCAATATAACTAATGGAGGTTTTTTATGATAAGAATGTGTTATATTTTAAAAATAATACAACAATATAGTTTAAAACATCAATTTCTTTCTGCTAAATATATTTTAGAAAAGTTGACAGAGGATTATCAAATCAATTGTGATATTAAAACAATTTATGCAGATATTGATAAAATAAATATTCTATTTAAAGAAGTGTTTCATATTGAAAACTATATTCAATCTAAGCATAAAAAAGGTTATTACATTTATGAAGATGTTTTAAACGATGGAGAATTACGTTTTATTTATGATACAATTTTATCTAGTTATGCAATTAGTGGATTGGAAAAGAAAGAGTTGTTTGAAAAGATAAGTGTCCTATCTTCATCAATACAAATTCAAAGATTAAATTTAAGTTCTTTTAAAAAAAATAATGATTTACCATTATTTACTAAACTTAATACAATTTTAAAGGCAATAGATACTCAAAAAAATATTGCATTTGAATATATTCGCCCACAGTTAAATGCACAAGGACAATTGGTGAAGATTAAATCGACAAATGGTAATTATAAAAATCAAATCACTACTTATATGGTTTCGCCTTATGAAGTAGTGATGGATTTAGGACGTTATTATTTATTAGCATATAATAATAAACGATCAATGCAATTATCGATTTATCGAATTGATCGTATGGATTTAGTAAGAACAGTGAATGAACCTTATCAAGAAATTCGTGAAATGTTTGACATGGAACAAACGAAAGCACAGGCTGTTAATATGTTTTTTTCAAGTGAAATTAATGATATTGAGTTTGTTTTTAATCCTTCTATTTTAGCGAATGTTTTAGATCAATTTGGTGAGTCTATTCAACTTGAAAAAGATAATTTAGGAAAAATTAAAGCTTTAGTTAAAGAGGTTACGATTTCAGATGGTTTAGTGGGTTGGATTATGATGTTAGGGGATAATATTACGATTTTAGCGCCATTATCTTTAAAAGAAAAAGTGATGAATCGATTACAATTATCACTTAACAATTATAAAATTTAAACGCATTTAGTTTTCAGTTAATGTTATATACTTAAAAAGGATACCATTTTAATAGATTGGTATCCTTTAATATAGCTAGTAAGTTTTTAAATTAATCCCATTTCAATCATTTTTAAACCAATATCAATTGAATTATAGGCTGCACCTTTCATTAACTGATCGGCAACGACCCATAAACTTAATGCGTGATCATTATCTAAATCTTGACGAACACGACCAACATAAACTTTTTCATCACCAATATAATCAATTGCCATTGGATAAATTTGATTTTCAATATCATCACATAAAACTACACCAGTCGAATGATTTAATAAATCAAATACTTTTTCAATATCAATTGTTTTTTTAGTTTCAATATAAATACTTTCACTATGACCTCTTAATACTGGAACACGAACACAAGTAGCGTTAATTTTGATATCTTTATGGAAGATTTTTTTAGTTTCATTCACCATTTTTAATTCTTCTTTAGTGAATTTAGAATCTAAATCAAATTTATCAATTTGTGGAATACAGTTAAATGCAATTTGATAGTGTTTTTTATCACTGGCACAAGGTAGTGTGTTTGCCACAACTTCTTGGTCGTTTAATACTGCACGAGTTTGTTCATAAAGTTCACTCATTCCCGCAACCCCTGCACCTGAAACGGCTTGGTAAGTAGAAACGATGATACGTTCAATATCAAATTCATCATCAAGGCGTTTTAATGCACTTACCATTTGAATAGTTGAGCAATTTGGATTAGCGATAATTCCGTTATGATTTTTTAAATCTTCACTATTACATTCGGGAACGACTAAAGGGACATCTTTATGCATTCTAAAATGACTTGTGTTATCGATATTAATACAACCAGCTTTAACAGCGTAAGGCACATATTTTTCTGAAATACTACCTCCAGCAGACCAAAAAGCAATTTCAATATTTTCAAAACTAGTTTCAGTTAATTCTTCAACAACAAATTCATGATTGTTGTATTCAATCACTTTACCAGCTGAACGTTTTGAAGCTAATAATTTAATACTTTCATAAGGAAAGTGATAATCAAAGATACAACGTAACATTTCGCGGCCAACTGCCCCTGTTGCACCTACAATTGCAATTTTATATTTTTTCATTTTTCTTTCTTCCTTCCTTTTTCTATTTAACGATGGCTTAAAAAAGTTTCATGTAGAATGGCTTGTGCTTTTTTTACTTCATCACGATCAATATAACAAGAAATATTAATTTCAGAACATGAAGTCATTTCTACAGAAATATCATTTTGAATTAATGTATTATAAACTTGATGAAATATTCCTTGATTGTTTTTAATACCAATTCCAATAATTGAGACTTTACCAATATTTCCTCGTACAATTGTACGTGTTGCTTTAAGTGGTTGTTTTAATTCATTACAAATATCTACTACTTTAGGTAAATCGGTATCACTGATAATAATTGATATATCCATTTTGCCACCACCGACTAATGCTTGTGAAAAGACATGGACATTGATATTTTCTTCGGCGATTCTTTCAAATAATTTTAAAGCGGATGAATTGGTACCATCTACACCAACTAAAGTTATTCTTGCTTCATTTTGTGAACCGGTAATTCCTGATATAATTAGTTTATTTAATCCTGCTTCCATTATTTTTTCATCTCCTATAACATATGTTCCTATACTTTGATCAAAAGATGATCGAGCGTGAATAGTAATATTGTTTCTTGCTGCTAATTCTACACAACGATGGTTTAATACTTTAGCTCCATTACATGATAGTTCAAGCATTTCGCTATAACTAATATAATCTAATTTAATTGCATCAGGGACAATACGTGGATCGGCGGTGTAAATTCCATTTACGTCTGAATAAATTTCGACTTCAAAAGCATTAACGGCAACCCCAATCGCAATAGCGGATAAATCACTGCCTCCACGACCTAATGTTGTAATTTTATTGTCTTTGTTACGTCCTTGAAAACCGGGACAAATGACAATATCTACATCGATTAACTTATTTAAAATATGTTTACCATCGACATCTATAATATTGGCATTTTCATAGCAATGATCAGTAAAAATGCCAAGTTCACTATTTGAAACAGTTGCGACTCGATACCCCATTTTACTTAATTCACTTTTAATTAATATTGCTGAAATGGTCTCTCCAATGCTTAATAAACGATCACTTTCTTCTCCAGTTAAATAATCTAAATCAACAAGAGAAGCAAGCGTATCTGTGGCATAAGGATCATCATAACGTCCCATAGCAGATACTACTGCGACAACTTTATTTCCTAATTCGATATTACGAATAATGTTTTGATACATGCGTTGACGTGATTGAGTGCTTCGTGTGGAAGTGCCGCCATATTTTTGTACAATAATATTCATTTTTTAACCCCTCACTTTGAATAATGAATAATTTTCATTTTTTAATAGCTTTTTAAGCTGATCAATTTCAATTTCGTTTGTGATATAAACGTGGGTGTCTTTTTGACTGTAATAGTATTCATAATCAACTTCAATTGGGTGATTAATACGAATGAAATATTTACTTTTAGTTATTGGTAAAATATTTTCAATCACCTGCGGATTATATTGCCAAAAAGAATTTTGACGTATTTTCATTATATCAGCTACTACTGCAGAAGCAGTGACATATCGTCCGGCTCCTTTACCATAAAATAGAACATTTTCCACATAATCACAAGTAAACTCTACTACATTATATGCTCCCATGACATTTGCGACCATGTCGTTTTTACTAATTAAAGTAGGGGATACATCAATATAATAACCATTCTCTTCTTTTTTTGCCCTGGCAAGTAATTTAATACGGTATCCAATCTTTTTAGCAAATTCAATGTCTGTTTTAGAAACTTTACGAATACCACATGTTTGAATATTATCAAAATTAATAAAACCATCAAAGGCATTAGAGGCTAATATACAAATTTTATGAGCAGCATCAATACCATCAATATCTAAACTTGGGTCGGCTTCTAAATAACCAAGACCATCAGCAATAGTTAAAGCTTCTTCAAATTCTAAATTATCAGTTTCCATCAAAGATAAAATAAAATTAGTTGTCCCATTTAAAATACCTGTGATTTCTTGAATGTTATTTCCTATTAAAGATTCATATTGAGGAGTGACAATCGGAATGCCCCCGCCAACCGCAGCTTCATAAAAAATATGTACTTGATTTAAATTGGCGGCTAAAAATAATTCTTTACCATAATGAGCGATTAATGCTTTATTGGCTGTAACGATATGTTTTTTGTTTTGAATTGCCTTTAAAATGATTTCTTTAGCGACTGTTGTTCCACCAATTAATTCCACCACAACATCTACTTCAGGATCATTAATCACATCATGATAATCATCTGTATATTTGATTTTATTAGGTAAATCTCTTTGATCTAAAGCACAACCATATTTGATAGTGATTTGTTCACCAAGATGAGCAGATAAACGCTTTTTTTCTTTGGTTAAAATGTCGATTACCCCATAACCCACTGTCCCTAGGCCGATCACACCAATAATCATTCAATTCCCTCCCTTGTATAAAAAAATGCTTCAATATTTGAAGCATAAACAATATCAATATGCTTCCGTTTAACCTAAAAATTCAACTTAAAAAATTTGGTTAAACGCATAAACATATTCATACCCCTTTCTATTCGTGATTGTAAACATAGTATCACTAATTAGAAAAAGTGTCAACGAGTAAAAAAACACAAAAATAAATATTTTAAAAAAATAGATTTGTGGCTTAATAAGATGAAAATAGCATCCCAAAATAAACATAACGATACTTGGATTTATTAAATGTTTTTATGAAAAAGTCATCTTGTTGAACTGAGAAATAAAAAATAATATACATATAAAAACAAATGACATCTTATCTAGTTGTATGTTAAAATTTAAACACTATTTAAAATTGTAAAGGAGAGATTTTATGATAGAACAGTATACTCGAAGTATCATGCTTTATGGAAAAGAAAATATCGAAAAATTAAAAGATAAATCAGTGTGCGTATTTGGAGTAGGAGGAGTAGGTGGATATGTTGTTGAGGGGTTGTGTCGAATAGGAATTGGGCGATTAATTATCGTTGATCATGATATTATTTCAGTATCAAATTTAAATCGTCAAATCATTGCAACACATTCAACCATCGGACTTTCAAAAGTTGAAGTCATGAAACAAAGATGTTTGGATATCAATCCAAATCTAAAAATAGAAACTTATCAAGAATTTTATCTTCCTAATCATCATCAAGATTATCTGTTTCACGGAGTAGATTATGTGGTCGATGCGATTGACACAGTTAGTGCAAAAATTGGCATTATTGAAAAATGTCAAGAACTTAATATTCCAATTATTTCATCAATGGGAACGGGAAATAAACTTGATCCTAGCCAACTTGAAGTTTCAGATATTTATAAAACTTCGATTGATCCATTAGCTAGAGTCATGCGTAGAGAATTAAAAAAACGTCATATTAAAAAATGTAAAGTAGTTTATTCTAAAGAAGCACCGCTGACACCAACGATTTTAGAAAAAAATGAAAATGGCAAGGTAAGTCCTGGAAGTAGTCCTTTTGTACCAAGCAGTGCCGGATTATTAATCGCTAGTGAAGTTATAAAAGATTTATTACAATAGTTTTATATTTGTCAAAAAATGTTATAATATAAGTAATAAGAAACGGGGGAATTTTATGGAACATATTACTGCAATTCCAAGTAACGAGGATTTTGAACGTTGTTTAGATATTGTGACACAAACAATTAAAGTAGATGGTATGCATTTAAGTGAATTAGAATTAAAATTATTAACACAAGATATTATGAATACATCAGTTTCAATTGGTGGAGACTATTCAGCAGAATGTATTCGTGAAATTTTAATTAATTATATTCGTACTGATTTTTACCCAAGATTTAAACAACTGCACGCTAAAGAATTGAGGGATTATTAATGGAAGTCTATTGTGAAATTCAAATAGATGAAGGTATTTTAAGAGGAATGATGAATCGACCTAAACAAAAGAAATACCCTTTAGTTATTATGTTACACGGCTTTACTGCTAGTCGTGTAGGGCCGCGTTTTGCATTTGTGAGATTAGCACGAGCGTTAGAAGAACTGGGAATTGGTTCAATTCGTTTTGATTTTCTAGGAAGTGGCGAAAGTGATTTAGATTTTTCAAAAATGACTTATATGAATGAATGTAAACAGGCGATTTATATTTTAGAGGAAGTCAAAAAATTAGAAGATGTAACTGAAATTTATTTGTTAGGTCATAGTATGGGGGGTGCAATTGCAGGAAATATTGCTTCTTTGTTTAATGACTTAATTAAAAAATGTGTTTTATGGGCACCGGCTTTTTGCATGCCACAAATTATAAGTCAAATGGCAGAATATACATCACTTACAAATCAAGAAACATATGATTGCAAAGGATTAAATTTATCGCAAGAATTTGTTGATGAAATGAAAAAACTGAATTTATTAGAACATTTAGAAGATTATCAAAATCAATTGATGATTATTCATGGTACAAATGACGAAACTGTTCCTTTTGAAAGTTCTCAGCTATATTTAAAACAATATCAACGTGAGAATATAGAATTTTTATCACTTCCTAATGGAAGTCATAATTTTGAAGTGAAAGAAGAGATAGATTATGTATTAGAGCGTACCATTCAATTTTTTTCCCTTTAAAACAGGGGCTTTTTTAGATTGTTGTTTTAACTGTTTGTTATAGAACTTAAACTTCATTTATGACTTTTATTTATACTTAAAACATGGTAAACTTATGATAAGTGAGGTGAACTGAATGCAAAAAAAGAAACTCATTCATAAATATATAGAAGAACATCAAACAACATATCAATCTAATTATAAATTTCATAGTTGTTTTCAAAAGACAACAGATGTATTTAAATTTCATTATTATATGCGTGATGCTCAACTTCAACAAATTAATATTTTCTTTGAAATTACATTGGGAAAAACACTTGAAGTTGAATTTAAATTAAATCTTCATGAGTATGAACGTATCGCATTAATTGTGAATGCTTTAAGAAGATTAGAAAAATACATTGATCAAAATACAAATCTAGATTGTCTTCAAATTCCACAATACATAAGCCAAAAAGATGAAAGTGTAAATTTAACGAATCAAGATATTATTAATATTTATAATTATTTAAAATATCATAATAATATTACTTCTAAAACAATTGATACGTTTTATGAAATTTATACACCTTATTTAGAAAGTTTGTTAAAAAATAAAGAATATCACAATGCATTAAAGTCGATTAATATGTTATGTGATGAAATCCTTTATGAATATCTTTGGACTGGAATTAATGTTAGTTATATAGACCAGGAATACTATTTTCATTTATATTATTTTAGGCAAATTGTTAATTTGTGTACTCCTTTAGCTGCTCATTTTTATGTAGGCGCAAAAGAGGAAATCAGTGATCTTGTTTTAAAACTATTTGAATATGAACGTTTTACTTTCTGTATGATTAGTGTCATCGATGATTTAAAATGTGATGAGGCAATTCAGTATTCAGTATTTAACACTCTAAAAAATCGTTTTACTTTAATTGAAGAAGATCCAGAGCACGGAAATTTAGCTTATTCATATTTATATGCACTATATACACGCAATCAAGAAATGCTTCATCATACTATTGAACTTGTTTTTGAAGGTATTATTGAAGATGTTTTAAGCATTGATAATCATGACATGCAAGTCGCATTAGGAACGTATATTTTAAAATCATATGGATATGAAATTCTAATTGAATTATTCAAGCGTGAACATAATTCTTTTGTATTTAATTGCTTTGAAATTAAGGATATCCCATATCGTTATCATGAAGAGATTCGTCTTGAATTAATCGATTCGCTTAAATACTATTCAATATTAATGGATAATTCAGTCTATCGTTTGGGTTCGTTAGAACAAATTATGAATATCAATTTGTTATTAATGGAGTATTTTAAGGAGGAAACGTTTAATGAAAAATAAGAAGTTTAGATATGGTTTAATAGGAGTTGCTACAGTAGGAGTATTATCAATGATGACTTATGCTTCTTCAAAGATGGCAGATACATTAATGAAACGTCAAAATAGTGATAAAAATACAAAAGAACCTCATTGTTTTGATGATGCAAAATTAGTTCATGTCATGAACTCTGAACATCAGTTGCTATGTGGATATTATTATGAAAACAACTCCGATTTAACGATAATTGTAATGCACCCTTATAATTTAAGTGCAAAAGCAATGATGAGTTATATACGTTATTTTACACATAATTTTAATTGTAATATATTAGCAGTAGATATACTAAATCACGGCTCTAGCGATGGAAATGTTCATCAATTGGGTTTTAGTGATGATATTGTATGTTGGGTAAATTATTTAATTGGATCACACCATGAAAATATTATCCTATTTGGTAAGGAAATGGGTGCTAATGCAATTTTAAATAATACAAAAGTCTTAAAATCAATTAAGCAAGTTAAAGGGATTATTAGTGATGGAGCTTATACGAGTGTTAAAGAGGTTTTAAACTATCGCTTACAAAAAGATTATTATATTTTAAAGTTCCCGTTTGTCGGTTTAATGAAATGGATCGTTAAATGGCGTTATCATATCGACATTGATGAATTAGATACGATTAAACAAATTGAAAAGAATACGATACCGACATTATTTGTTCATACACAAAAAGATGTATTTGTACCAATGAAGCAGGTATTCAAATTATATAATGCTTTACAAGCAAAAAAAGAATTATTAGTTTTAAAGGGTGAAACGTATTTATTTGATTTAGAAAATAAACCTCATGACGGTTATTTAAATACACTTAGTCGTTTTATTAAAGAGTGTACGGATTGAAAGTTTATTTTTTAAATAAAAGGAGGATTAAAAAATGTATTTTAAAAAAAGTCAAGGATTTCCAAAAAACTTTTTATGGGGAAGTGCTTCTGCGGCTTATCAAGTAGAAGGAGCCTACAACGAAGATGGAAAAGGAATTACAAATTGGGATAAATTTGTTCGTATTCCAGGAAAAACTTTTAAAGCAACGACTGGTGATGTTGCAGTGGATCATTACCATCGTTATCAAGAAGATGTTGCTTTAATGGCAGAAATGGGATTAAAAGCCTATCGTTTTTCAATTGCTTGGGCAAGAATTTATCCTAACGGAAAAGGTGAAATTAATCAAGCTGGTGTAGATTTCTACAATAACTTAATTAACGAATGTCTTAAATATGACATCGAACCGATGGTTACAATTTATCATTGGGATTTACCACAAGCATTAGTAGATGAATATGATGGTTGGGAAAATCGTCAAATCGTTGATGATTATGTCAATTATGCCACAACTTTATTTGAAAAATTTGGTGACCGCGTGAAATATTGGATTACAATGAATGAACAAAATGTTTTTACACAATTAGGTTGGGTAACTGCGATGCATCCCCCTGGAAAATCAATGGATATGAAAATGTTCTATCAAGTTAATCATCATGCTAATATGGCACATGCGAAAACTGTATTAAAATTCCATGAAATGGGTCATCATGGTTATATCGGTGCAAGTTTTGCTTATGGACCAGGGTATGCATTTGATTGTGATCCTAAAAATGTATTAGCTCAAATGGATTATAATGATATGCGTGGATATTGGTGGATGGATATTTATGCTTATGGTCGTTATCCAAAAGCAACAATGAGATATTTAGAATCTCAAAATATAGCACCTGAAATTTTAGATGGGGATTTAAAAGTTTTAAAAGAAGCTGCTTCACATATTGATTTTATGGGTGTGAATTATTATCAAACTGCTGTATTAGAACATAACAGTGTTGATGGTGTTGGAATTTCAACTCAAATGAATAACAGTGGTCAAAAAGGAACTGCTAAATCTGAAGGAATACCGGGATTATTTAAAAACGTTCCTAATCCGCATTTACCAACAACTGATTGGGATTGGACAATTGATCCAATTGGACTTAGAGTGTGTTGTCGTGAAATTACAAGCCGTTATGATTTACCAATTGTAATTTCTGAAAATGGACTTGGTGCATTTGATAAGTTAACTGAAGATGGAAAAATTCATGATGAATATCGTATTGCATATTTAAAAGCGCATATTGAAGAATTAAAAAATGCCTGTGATGAGGGTTGTGAAGTGATTGCATATTGTACGTGGTCATTTACAGATTTATTAAGTTGGTTAAACGGTTATCAAAAACGTTATGGATTTGTCTATGTTGATCGTGAAGAAGAAGAGGGTGCAAGTATGAATCGCTATAAAAAAGATTCATACTATTGGTATCAAAAAGTTATCGAAACAAATGGTGAAGAATTATAAATTTAAAGCACTAATTAAAATGTTTGGAGTTTTTCCAAGCATTTTTTATTTTCTTTTAACGATGTATGAAGTATAATTAATAAGAGAAAAGAGGTGGGTCAATGCAAGAAGTTGATATTATTTATAATTTACTTTCATTTGTAAATACAACTAATCGAGAAGATATGAATTATACTATTGCTTTAACTGTAATTCAAAACCTTGATCGAATTCCTAATCTAAGCATTAATGAACTGGCAGATATGTGTTTTACTTCGATTGCAACCATAAGTCGCTTTTGTAAATACTTTGGATTAGATTCTTATATTCAATTTAAGCATGAGATAAAAGAGGGGTTAGTTAAAGCAAGTAAAGAGTTATGCTTTGATCCTGAGGAGTATCAAAAAATTGAAGCAAATCCTCAATTGTTAGTTGATAAGGTATATAATTTAACGATTCAATCTGTTGAAATGAATCGTCATATGGATATTCAAAAGGTTGATCGAATCTGTTCAAAAATACATGATGCATTAAAAGTCCATTTTTTTGGATATCAGTTTTCTAAAGTTGTAGCAAGTGATATTCAAATGAAATTTATGAAACTCGGTAAGTTTATTTATTCATTTAACTCACGAGGAGAAGAGGATTTAAAATATCGGGTAGTTGATCAAGATAGCTTAGCAATTATTTTATCAGTTTCAGCAAATAGTGATCAGGTGGCTAAAATGATTGAGTTTTTATCTTCAAAAGGCGCAAAAATTTTAATGATTACATGTAATCATAATTCGCCATTTTTAGATAAAGTTGATGAATATTATTTTGTTGAAGGGTTAGAAAGTGATTTTACTGATTCTTCTTTATCTGGAAGTATTAATTTATTAACAGCGTTAAATACGATTTATATTCGTTATGGAATGTTGTATCAAAAAAATAGATTTATTTAAATAAGTTAAAAGAAGATTTAAAATAATTTTCATCCTCTTTTATTTTTTTATATAGTTTCGGTTTATAGTGAAATAATTGGAAAATATTAATTTATTTCAAAAAAATAATTAAATAAATTTACTATCATATTACTTGTTAAAATTGGTGAAAATTAAGTAAACGTTTTCAAAATTTGGAAAAATATTCAAAAAAAAACATTTGTATGTATACTTGTAAGTGTGGACAAGGTTCCAGATAAAAAGGAGGAAATTTAATGGAAAAGAAACCTGTTAAAATCGTAACAATTGGGGGAGGAAGTAGTTATACTCCTGAATTAATGGAAGGATTTATCAAAAGATATGATGAACTTCCAATCAAAGAAATTTGGTTAGTAGACATCGAAGAAGGAAAAGAAAAATTAGAAATCGTTGGTGCTATGGCTCAACGTATGTGGGACGCTACTCCTTATGGTGTTAAAGTTCATTTAACTTTAGACAGAAGAGAAGCTTTAAAAGATGCTGACTTTGTTACAACTCAATTCCGTGTTGGGTTATTAGATGCGCGTATCAAAGACGAAAGAATTCCATTCTCTTATGGAATGTTAGGTCAAGAAACAAATGGTGCTGGAGGTATGTTCAAAGCATTCCGTACAATTCCTGTAATTTTAAGCATTGTTGAAGATATGAAAGAATTATGTCCAAATGCATGGTTAATCAACTTTACAAATCCATCTGGTATGGTAACTGAAGCAGTTATTAAACATGGTGGATGGAAAAAATGTATTGGATTATGTAACGTACCAGTAGGGGCTTTATTAAGCGAACCACCAATGTTTGGATTAACTGAAAGAGAATGTATCCATCGTTTCGCTGGTTTAAATCACTTCCACTGGCATAAAGTTACTGATGCTCAAGGTAATGATTTAACTGATAAAATCATCGACAATATGTATAAAGAAGTTGAAGATGGTACACCAGCTAATATCCATGACGTTAAATTCTTAAAAGATCATATGAAACAAATTCAATGCATTCCTTGTGGATATCATAGATATTACTACATGCATGATGAAATGTTAAAACATGGTATTGAAGAATTCAACACTATCGGTACTCGTGGACAACAAGTTAAAGTAACTGAAGCAGAATTATTTGAATTATATAAAGATCCTAACTTAAACTACAAACCAGAACAATTAACTAAACGTGGTGGTACTCATTATAGTGATGCTGCTTGTGAATGTATCAACTCTATCTACAATGATAAGAGAACTCACATGGTAGTAAGTACACAAAACAATGGTGCAATTGCTGATTTACCATATGATTGTATCGTTGAAGTTTCTGCAATTATTTCAGGACAAGGTGCTTTACCAATTACTTGGGGTAAATTCAATCCATCTGAAAGAGGTTGGGTACAAATTATGAAAGCTATGGAAGAATGTGTTATTGAGGCTGCAATCACTGGTAACTATGGTTTAGCTTTAGCTGCATTCGAAATGAATCCACAAGTTGAACATGGTCAAGTTGCTCAAACTGTATTAGACGAATTATTAGTAGCACATAAAAAATACTTACCACAATTTGCTGAAAAAATCGCTGAATTAGAAGCAAAAGGTGTAGCTTCTAAAGATCCAGTTGTTATGGATTTAATGGTAAACGGACATTAGTCAACCTTCAAAAGAACTATCGTTATGATCAGCCCCCTGTCAAGTAGACAGGCAAAATAAATAAAAATCATTAGATGCTTTACACAATGGTAAGGCATCTTTTATTATACCATTGCATAA
>JAGZJH010000047.1 GCA_018365815.1 Erysipelotrichaceae bacterium | reverse complement strand
AAACTTGAATTTAGCTTAATTAATAAGTCCAAGAAATTGTCCGCACCTCCTAGTGTCAAGAATTTTGTGTAAATTCTATCTTAATCACTTTAATAAAATTAGTTCTTTTTTCATTATTACTGAAACCATTGGTCTCTTGTTGTTTGCCCAAATCCTTTGTGTATTCTGCTCATGAATTTTTCATTGTATTGCTCAAACTGTGATACCAAATTTTTGTCTTTTAAGAGTTTTTTTAGGGGGTTATCATGCTAAAACGATAAAAAAATGTACTGTAATAACTACATTTATTTTCATTATTAGTAATTTACTATACAATTTCAATTACGTGTATATTTTACTGATTATTATTTCCCCTATTTTAATCATAATTATTTTTAAAGTTTGTTTAAATGATTATCACTTTATAGTAAAAATTCTTTTATGTAGTATATATGTGTTTCTATACTTTACCACTAAAAATATAGATGTAGTATTTTTACCAATTTTTGAAGCCGTTTTTTGTGCCGAAATGTTATTCTACGCAAAATAAAAAACTAGATTTCAACTCATTCTACTACTAACAGAATGAATTGATGATCTAGTTTTTTACTATAAATCCATTTCAAAATCTTGATAATCGTGTGTTAAAGACTGCGTATCAATTAAAAACTGTTTTGCTTCAAGATATTCTTCCATTTCAACATCATCTAAAATTCCAGCCTTAACTAATTGACAAACATCATACATACTTTGCCACACTCCATCAAAAGGATACTCCATTTCCTTTTCATCGGCTTTTTCAGATGATTCATAAACATACATTTCATGTGCAATTTTTGTGGCTGTTTCAATTGTATATTTCATAAAAGACCTCATTTTCTATTAAGAAAATTTATACTACTTCACTTGATCACGATGATCAAAATAATTTCCTAATCTAATTTTAATCAACAACTTCACATCATGACGCATTTCACGTTCTTTATGATCTAGTAACGGAACCGGTGTAACTTCATAGATTGGCTTTTCAAGTTCAGGGAAAAACGCATCTAATAAAGGTCCATTAATCCAATCAATGATCCCCATTTGAATGGTTAAACGAGTAGAAATATTATGTCTAAAAATAACTGTTACAGCTTTATTAGCGTGGTTATTTTTTCTAAATTGACATACATAACGAATCCCTTGTTCTTCACATTGAAATTCATATCCTTTAATCTCTGCATAGAACGATAAATCCTGTTTTAACTGATTCATTTCTTTTTCATTATACTTATAATAATAACGTTTCATTTCATAATTCCCCCTTTTTTTAAATCTTATCTTATTTACTCGTTATTTACAAGAGCTTAACCCATATAATTGAGTAAATTTATTTTTCAAGTATTCAATATAATACTTCGGTTCAAATTCCTCATGTAACATAATTTTTAAAAGCTCATTAGTATTATATAAACGACCATGTTGGTGAATACCATTTTTTAAAATATTTCTTATTTCTTCTAACTTTTCAACTGTTAATGTTTCTTTAAAATCAACAACTTGTTCAATATAATGAGCAAATTGACTGGCTAATGCACTTCCAAAAGCATAACTGAAAAAATATCCAAAAGAACCTTGTGCCCAGTGTATATCCTGTAACACACCTTCACTATCTTTTAAAGGGCTCACCCCTAAATATTCTTCATACTTTTGCTTCCATATTTGAGGTAACTCTTCAACCGTAATTTCATCATTAAACAACATTTTTTCAATTTCATAACGGATCAAAATATGCAATGAATAAGTTAATTCATCTGCCTCTGTTCTAATTAAACTCGCTTCAACATGATTAACTGCCTCATAAAACTCTTGCCATGAAACATCTTCAAGTTGTTCCTTAAAATAAGACTGAATAATAGGATACACAAGTTGAATAAACCCTTGACTTCGACCTATCACATTTTCATAAAAACGAGATTGTGATTCGTGCATTCCCATTGAAGTCCCTTCTCCTAATAACGTTAAAGAAAGGTCGTCTCTAATTCCTTGTTCATATAAAGCATGACCGGTTTCATGAATGGTTGAATATAAAGCACTTTCAAGATTGTTTAAATAATAATGTGTGGAAATTCGAACATCTTTATTATGAAGTTCTGTTGTATAAGGGTGTTCAGTTTCAAAAATTTTCCCTGCATTAAAATCAAATCCTAATAACTTAGCAATATCATGATTTAACTGACGTTGCTTATCAATATCATATGTTTGAAATATAAAATCACGATTAATTTTTTTAGGACTATTTTGTACTTTTTTTAATAAAGGAACTATTTCACTTTTTAAAAGTTCAAAAAATTCATCAACTTTTTTAACTGTGTAGCCTTCTTCATAATCATTTAATAAAACATCATATAAATTATCTTCACCTTCATAGCGATACATTGTAAAACGTTTTTGATTATCAATCACTTGTTTTAAATAAGGTTTAAAAATATTATAATCTTCTTTTTCCTTTGCCTCTAACCAAGCTTGTCTGGACTTAATTAACAACTCTTCATTTTGAGAATATTCCTCACTGGTAATATTTTCAATTTGTTTAATCTCTTTTAACCAAATTTTCACAGTTGTTTTTTGTTCTAATGATAAAGTTTCCATATCTAAAGAAGTTAAAATTTTTTTAACCTTTGGATTTAAAATAATTTTAAAATGCTCATCATATAATACTCCCATTATTTTAGAAGTGTTGTTTAAAGCATTTTTAGGTGCTTCTTCATTATCAATCATAAATAACGTTAAAGCCGCTTCTATTGCTTTTTTCTTATTAATATAATCATTTAACTGATCATATGACATACAATCCCCCCTTTTTTTCTTGGATATATGTATTTTATACTATTTAAGCATTTTTTCCTATCTATATTATTAAATTAACTAAAAAATAATCATCTTTTTTAGTGTTTTGTATATAATAAAGTACATTTATTTTAAAAACAAGTGTTTTAAAGTGAGGATATATTAAAGAAAACATTTAAAATCATTAAAACTTTGCTATAATAATATAGAAATGGAGGTTTTAAGATGAAAAATGGTTTTATCAAAGTAGCAACCGCTTCTATCCATACATCAATTGCAAATTGTCAAAAAAATACAGATCAAATTATTGAAATGATTAAACAAGCTGATTTAAATCAAGCTAAAATCATTACATTTCCAGAATTATGTATTACCGGATATACTTGTGAAGATTTATTTTTTCAAGAACGTTTATTAAACGAAGCGAAGCAACAATTAAATCGCATTGTTGAAGCGTCTAATGATTATCAAATGGTGATCATTGTGGGATTACCGTTAACTTATAATCATAAACTGTATAATGTCGCTGCTTGTATTTATAACGGACAACTTTTAGGTTTTGTTCCTAAAACACATATTCCAACTTATAATGAATTCTATGAAGGACGTCATTTTGAAAGTGGTAAGGATATTGATACAATTATTATGTATAATAATGAGCCAATCCCTTTTAGCAGTCAAATGATTTTTGAAAACAGCGAAATGTCTTCAATGCGTATTGGAATTGAAATTTGTGAAGATTTATGGGTTCCTAACCCCCCAAGTGTTGATTTAGCCATTAATGGGGCAACTATTATCGCTAATCCTTCTGCAAGTAATGAATTAACTGGAAAAAGTGATTATCGTCGTTTATTAGTCAATTCACAATCTGCAAGAACAATCACTGCTTATCTTTATGCAAATGCAGGTGTCGGTGAATCGACAACTGATGTTGTCTTTAGCGGACATAATATCATTAGTGAAAACGGAACAATTTTAAATGAGTCAAAATGTTTTAATGTCGGAATAACTTATGCTACGATTGATTGTCAAAAACTTATTGCCGAACGTCGTAAAATGACAACTTATCCATCACTTGAAAACTATCAAACAATTTATTTTGAAATGCCTTTAGTCAAAACTCAAAATGAACGTTATTATGATCCTCGTCCATTTGTCCCTAGCAACAAAGATAATCGACAAAAACGTTGTGAAGAAGTATTTAACATTCAAATTATGGGACTTAAACAACGTTTAATGGCAACGCATACCACTAAATTAGTCGTGGGCATTTCCGGTGGACTTGATTCCACTTTAGCTTTATTAGTAGCGGCTATGACTTTTAAACAACTCAACTTACCAAGTACAAATATTTATGCCATCACAATGCCTTGTTTTGGAACAACTTCACGAACACTTAACAATGCTTTAGGAATTATGGAAGAACTAAACGTCACTTCTTTAACTATTGATATTAAAGACGCCGTATTAAAACACTTTGAAGATATTCAACACGATCCTAATGTTCATGATGTTACTTATGAAAACTGTCAAGCACGTGAAAGAACACAAGTGTTAATGGATTTATCTAATCAAATTGGCGGAATTGTATTAGGGACAGGTGATTTATCAGAAGTGGCTTTAGGGTGGTCAACTTATAATGGGGATCATATGTCAATGTATGGAATTAACAGTTCTGTTCCTAAAACACTTGTGCGCTATCTAGTCGACTATGTTAGTCATCAATATGCTAATACTCGTTTAGAAACTTTACTTCAAGATATTTTAGATACACCGGTATCCCCTGAATTACTACCGGCATTAGAAAACAATATTACTCAAATTACAGAAGATATCGTCGGCCCTTACGATTTACATGATTTCTTCTTATATCATGTCGTACGTTTTGGCTATGAACCTGAAAAAGTATATCGTATTGCGAAAATCGCATTTAAAAACCAATTTGATAATGCCACTATTTTAAAATGGCTAAAAACATTCTACCGTCGTTTTATATCCCAACAATTTAAACGCAGTTGTATTCCAGATGGTCCAAAAGTAGGAAGTGTTGCCCTTTCTCCTCGTGGTGATTTAAGAATGCCTAGTGATGCAAGTTATCAAATGTGGTTAGATGAATTAGAAAATTTAAATGATTAAACTCTAATGTTTAAAAAATGAACCTCGTTATTTGGCACCCAAATAACGGAGGTTCATTTTTAGCTTATAAAAGATTAAACATTTTTAACGAATAATACCACAAATTTCAATACGCACCGTTTCATTTGGTAAAACGACAATCTCAAAACCACAATCACTTGGTAAAGTTAAAGTATTGGTTTTTGAACACAAATGATACTCATGAGGTTTAAACGTATGCGTTAAAGATGGTGTCACCAAAGTAATACGTTGAATACAAAATCTCTTTGGTAAACAATCCTCCAACACAATCCTTGTTGCTTCGATATTGCCTATATTTTTTAAAGTAAACGTATAAACCAATTCTTCTGCCAATCCCACATCACAGCGATTTGCTTCCTTGACAACTTCTAATAAAGCATAGCGATCACGATTAACACTTACACTTACTGTAGCAGCTTCAATTAAACGACTTGGCGAAAAATCAGTACAAGCAAATGCTCTTACTTTATTTGTAATCGTTTCTACACTATTAGGAATATCACGATCAACTCTTGCTTGATAAAAAACTTCAAGTAAATCTCCGGATTTAAACTGAGTACACACTAAAACTACTAAACAATAATTTTCAATGCGTAACTGTGCATCAATCTTTTGACCATTTAAATAAACTTCAAGACTATTAGGTTCAAAAGTCAAATAATTATTATTTCCTAAATAATCAACTATTTGTGGATTGAGCAATGCCCCTTCACCGACATTTTCAACACGCACTACATAACTGATTAATCCATTAGGACGAAAACCACAACTTAATGATTGTTTTGAAGCACATAACTTAAATCTTTCAACCAATCTAGTCACAACTGTATTTGAAGTCACTTCTAAATCTTCACATTGCGAACTATAATTAATAGTTCCTTTATTTTTTAAAACTTCAGTCATATTTCCACCTCCTTTTATTCTATAATATGTATTTAAAATGAAGATGAATAAGACATTAGACAACTTATCGACATATTCTCAACAATTTAACACAAACTAATTTTAAAAGGAGGATAAAAAATGCTAACGATTAAAAGAATACTAGCTTATCTTATTGATCTTTTGACCACATTATCCTTATTATTATTAATTGCCTTTACATTTCAAATCTCTATCTTTGAACTGAATCTACTCCATGCCTATTTAATGATTATATGTACCTTAGCTTCGATATTTTTTCTTCTAATTTACTTACCTACTATTAAACAAGGACAAACACTTGGTAAAATGTGTTTAAATATTAAAACCATACGTCAAGATCACACCCCTTTAACATTCTTTGATAATTTTGTTAGAGAGGTCGTTTTTAAATATAGTTTAGCGATTGTTTTTATTCCCTATGCAATTGTTTTAAAATTATATCAATTATTTAGCCCATTTCCTAAACATACTTATTGGTTACATGATACAATTTGTCAAACAACTGTCACTTATTTATAATAACTACTTAATAGACAAAAACTCTCTTTAGTGTTTAATAGTAAAGAGAGTTTTTGAGTTTATAATATTTTATTCACCTAAATCTTCGCCATTAGTCGCAATCACTTGTTTATACCAATAAAATGAATCTTTACGATAACGTTTCATTGGTGCATCTTTTGCTTTGGTATCATCTTCATCACGTTCTACATAAACAAAACCATAACGTTTTGTAATTCCCTCACGTGTTGAAACTAAATCAATCGCACTCCATGGACAATATCCAAATAACATTGCTCCTTCTTCAATTCCTAATTTCATTTGTTTAATCATTTCTCTTAAATGCTCAATACGATAATCATCATGAATACGTCCATCTTTTTCTAATACATCTGGTCGACCATAACCATTTTCAGTAATAATTAAAGGTAAATGATAACGTTCTGTTAAACGTCTTGCTGTCACTCGAATACAATAGGCATCGAAGCGATGACCATCTTTTCCAATCATAAACTTATCATTTGCAATAGATTTTCCAATACCCGGTTTTTCCATCAGTTTCATTAAATAACTTAACTCACGATTATCCGCCTTTAACATATCAGATAAATCTAAATCATAGTATTCTAAAAATTCAGTCGTATCATTACCATAACAATTAAATCCGATAAAATCAGGGTGACAAGTTTCCATACATTCAAAATCACCCTCTAAGGCATCGATATGAACATCATTTAATTCAAAATAACGATAAACACTTTGAGGATAACGTCCAAAAACTAAAGCATCTAAATAAAAATTATTTCTTAAATCGTCCATATTTAAAGCTGCTACATAATCTTGTGGACTTGAAGAAGCTGGATATGAAGTTGTAATATTAGGAGCTGGTCCGATTTTCGCATTAGGGCACATTTCATGACATAAATGAATCGCTTTTGCCTGTGCCACTAATTGAATATGTGCTTCATTATATAATTTATTTAAACTTTGCACCTCAGTTTTAACTCCCGTCATATCCACTGCTCCAAAGAATATTAACATATTTTGTTCATTAAATGTTAACCAGTATTTCACATCATCCTTGTAATTTTCAAATAACACTCGACAATATTCTACATACTTATCAATTAAAATACGGTTTGACCACCCACCATATTTTTCATTTAAAGCAAGAGGTAAATCAAAGTGGAAAATTGTAACAATCGGTTCAATACCATACTTATGACATTCATTAAATACATTTTTGTAAAACTCAATTCCTTTTAAATTAACTTCTCCTTCACCAGTAGGTAAAATACGGCTCCATGAAATAGACATACGATATGCTTTAAATCCCATTTCAGCCATTAATGCAATATCTTCTTTATAATGATGGTAAAAATCACTTGCATAATGAAATGAACAAGTGCCTTTGTTTAATGGTTTAACGTCCCAAATTGATAAACCACGTCCATCTTCATCAAATCCACCTTCAACTTGTGCACTAGATGTACTTGCTCCCCACAAAAAATCACTTGGAAAGCCTTTAATAATTTTATGTTCCATAGTCAAATTCCTCCTAATGGTTATTATATAATATTATTTGTATAGTGATTAATGATTTACAAATTAAGAAATTACTTTCATAGTTTGAAAATAAAAAGCATATATTTACTAATTATGTCCTTATCATTTAAAATAAACGTTCTAAAATACTTTTAGTATGTCAATAAACTTTTTTCAAAATAGTTTATTGACATACTATTTGTTTAATGCTAGAATATGTTAGAATTCTAACAATAAGGAGGGAAATATGAATTACCATATTGGAAAAGACGTTTCCATCTTAAATAATTTAATTCGCCGAAAAGTGAATATGCGTACATCTTCTTTATCCATTACTTCAAAACAAAGCCGAATTATTGGATTTATTTTTATGGAGAGCCAAAAACGCGATATTTTTCAGCGTGATATTGAAGAAGAATTTAATATTCGTCGTTCATCTGTCACAAGTTTACTTCAAACAATGGAAAAGAATGATTTAATCATGAGAGAAAGTGTTAATCAAGATGCTCGTCTTAAAAAAATTATCTTAACACCTAAAGCAATAAAAATCCACGACCAAGTCATTGAAATATTGAACGAAGTTGAAGAAGAATTTCACGAGGCTTTATCTAAGGAGGAATATGTACAATTTAAGAAAATTATGGATCGTCTGATTTCCACTGCCAAAATAGTTTAATATAGATATATGAAAGGAGAATTTTATGATTAAAAAACTTGCAAGCCAAATCAAAGAATATAAAAAGAATTCAATACTTGCCCCAATATTTGTCACTTTTGAAGTATTGATGGACGTATTAATCCCAATGGCAATGGCTGCCATTATTGATAATGGTTTAAATAAAAACGATGTAAATTATGTTATCCGTGTAGGGATCATGATGATTGTTATGGCACTGTTATCATTATTTTTTGGAATGATATCAGGACGCCATGCGGCTATTGCATCTGCCGGTTTATCAAAAAACTTAAGAAAATCAATGTATTACAACATTCAAAACTTTTCTTTTGCAAACATTGATAAATTTTCAACATCTTCATTAGTGACACGTTTAACTACTGATGTTACAAATGTTCAAATGGCTTATATGCAAATTATCCGTACATTAGTCAGAGCTCCTATAATGTTAATCTTTGCATTATTTATGGTTTTTTCTATTAGTCCGCAATTAACTTTAATATTTGCTGTAGTTATTCCATTTTTGGGAGTTTCACTTTACATTATTATGACAAAAGCACATCCAAATTTCATGAAAATGTTTAAAAAATATGACTTAGTTAACCAAGTCGTACAAGAAAATTTAACTGCTATTCGCACAGTTAAGTCGTTTGTTCGTGAAGATTATGAAACTCAAAAATTCACTGGTGCAACTCAGGAATTATACAACTATTCAATTAATGCTGAAAAAATCTTAGCCTTCAATAACCCAATTATGCAATTTAGTATCTATACAAGTATCCTGCTTATTTCATGGTTTGGGGCTCATTTAGTTGTTAGCAATACAATGTCAACAGGTCAATTAATGTCTTTATTTACTTATGTTATGCAAATTTTAAATTCCTTAATGATGATTTCAATGGCGTTTGTAATGATTGTTATGTCTAAAGCCTCTGCAGAACGTATTATCGAAGTATTAGATGAAAAAAGTACATTAGCTAATAACGATCACCCATTATATGAAGTAAATGATGGTTCTATTGTATTTAATCATGTTGATTTTAATTACAACAATGATGTAAGTAATTTAAATCTTAAAGATATTAACTTAAATATCAAATCCGGTTCAACAATTGGAATTATTGGAGGAACAGGTAGTGCTAAAACAACATTAGTTCAATTAATTCCAAGACTTTATGATACTACTCGTGGAGAAATCTTAGTTGGTGGACATAATGTTAAAGAGTATGATATTGAAACATTACGTAACTCAGTTGCTATGGTATTACAAAAAAATGTTCTTTTCTCTGGAACTATTAAAGAAAATTTAAAATGGGGGAATGACCATGCCACTGATGAAGAAATCATCAAAGCTTCTAAATTAGCACAAGCTGATGAATTTGTTCAAACATTTAAAGATAAATACGAGACTGTACTAGATCAAGGTGGAACTAACGTTTCAGGTGGCCAAAAACAAAGATTATGTATCGCCAGAGCCTTACTTAAAAAACCAAAAATCTTAATTTTAGACGATTCCACAAGTGCAGTTGATACAAAAACTGATTCATTAATCAGACAAGCATTTAAAGATGAAATTCCAGATACAACTAAAATTATTATCGCCCAACGTATTCCATCTATTGAAGATTCAGATATGATCATTGTATTAGATGACGGACAAATTAACGGTGTCGGTACACATGAAGAATTATTAAAATCTAATTTAATTTACCAAGAAGTTTACTATTCTCAACAAAAAGGAGGTCAAGATGATGAAAAATAAAACAACTAATAAAAAAGCCTCTTTATTACGTATTTTAAAATATGTTTACGAAGATTATAAATTTCACTTTTTAGCAGTGTTTATCTTTATTGTCATTAGTGCTTTAGCGAACGTGCGTGGAACATTGTTTCTACAAACATTAATTGATGACTATATCACTCCTTATATCGGTCAGCAAAACGTAAGTTTTACACAGTTACTTAAAGCATTATTGCAACTTGCTAGTATTTATGCTTGTGGGGTTTTATCTGCTTATGGATATAACCGTATTATGATTAATGTCGCCAACGGAACATTAAAACGTATCCGTGATGATATGTTCACACATATGCAAAGTTTACCAATTAAATACTTTGATCGTAATGCACATGGTGATTTAATGAGTCACTATACAAACGATATAGATTCATTACGCCAAATGCTTAGCCAAACTTTACCTCAAGTGTTAAATGCGGTAATTTCAATTTTAAGCGTATTTATTTCTATGTTATTATTGAGTCCACAATTAACTGTTATTACTTTAATCATGGTATTTATTATGGCACGTGCTTCAAGTTATGTAGCCACTCGAAGTGCTAAACACTTTAAAGGTCAACAAAGAGATTTAGGGATTTTAAATGGTTATATTGAAGAAATGATGGACGGTCAAAAAGTCATTAAAGTATTCAATCATGAAGAACATACAAAAGAAGAATTTGATGTGTTAAATGAAAACTTATTTAAAAGTGTTCAAGAAGCCAATACTTATGCAAACTTCATGGGACCTATTGCCGTAAACTTAGGCCATTTAACATATAGTGTCACTGCGATTGCCGGAGCACTTCTTTCTATTACTAATATCATTTCATTAACAATTGGTGGATTGGCTTCATTTTTACAATTAACAAGAAGTTTCAATATGCCAATTAACCAAATTACACAACAATTTAACTCTATTGTCATGGCTTTAGCCGGTGCTGATCGTATCTTTAAAGTATTAGATGAACAACCTGAAACTGATAATGGATTTATCACACTTGTGAATGTTGAAGTTATTGATGGTAAATTAGTTGAAACAACTAAATCCACTAATCATTGGGCATGGCATCACCCTCGTCCCAATGGCGAAGTTGAATTAGTAGAAATGAAAGGTGACGTTCGTATTGAAAACGTTGATTTTGGTTATTATGAAGATAAAATAGTTCTACATCAAATGAATTTATTTGCTTCACCAGGGCAAAAAATTGCATTCGTTGGTGCAACCGGAGCCGGTAAAACTACAATTACAAACTTAATTAATCGTTTCTATGACATTAATTCAGGTTCTATTACTTATGATGGCATTGATATTAAATTAATTAAAAAAGATGATTTACGTCGTTCACTAGGAATTGTACTTCAAGATACTCATTTATTCACTGGTTCAATTAAAGACAATATCCGTTATGGTAAACTAGATGCCACTGATGAAGAAGTTTATGCAGCTGCTAAATTGGCCAATGCTGATGCATTTATCCGACATTTACCTCAAGGTTATGACACAATCATTACCGGTGATGGAGCTAGTTTATCTCAAGGTCAACGCCAATTACTTTCAATTGCAAGAGCAGCAGTTGCTAATCCACCTGTATTAATCCTTGATGAAGCGACTTCAAGTATTGATACACGTACAGAAGCAATTATTCAAACTGCAATGGATCAATTAATGCATGGTCGTACAGTATTTGTAATCGCTCATAGATTATCTACTGTTCAAAATTCTGATGCTATTATGGTATTAGATCATGGGCGTATTATTGAACGTGGAAATCACGATCAGTTAATTGAACAAAGAGGTCAATATTATCAATTATATACCGGAGCATTTGAATTAGAATAAAATAGATTTAAACCTATTATCAAAATTTAAGTGATATGATTCCTCCAAAGTAGACAACTAAAATAAATAAAGTTGTTTACTTTGGAGGAATCTTTTCTTATGGGAAGAAAAAGTAATTATTCTATAGAAGAAAAAGTACAAGCAGTTTTAGATTATAAAAATGGAGCTAGAAGTATTTCACA
>JAGZJH010000007.1 GCA_018365815.1 Erysipelotrichaceae bacterium | reverse complement strand
TTCTTGCTAGAAGTGATATTGGTGTAGCAATGGGTGGAATTGGTAGTGATGTGGCTATTGAAGCCGCAGATATTGTTTTAATGAATGATGATTTAAATACATTAGCCACTGCATTAAAAGTTTCTCGTAAAACCGGTCGTGTATTAAATCAAAATATATCATTTTCATTATTTATTAAAATCGGTGTATTGATCTTAACTACATTTGGATTATCTAATATGTGGATGGGAGTATTTGCTGATGTGGGAGTAACATTTATCGCCATTTTAAATTCAATGCGTACAATGAAAGTTGAAGAATAATTATAATCAGGGATTTCAATTCTACTATGATAAGTAGAGTATGAAATCTCTTTTTATATTGCCAATGATTTTATCAGTTTAAAACGCATAAACTAATGAATTTAGTGAGTAAGTATGATAAAATTTAATAAAAATATATTAAAGGTGGGAATTATAGTGATCGATTTAGAATATGCCAAAGAGGCATTTGAACAGTTTTGTCAAAATTATAATATGACAGAGGAAAAATTATTACTAAAAAAACGCCATACTTATCAAACGATGGCGTGTGTAGATGAAATTGCAGCAAATGAAAAACTAAGTGAAGAAGATCATCAACTTGCATTATTAATTGCATTACTTCATGATGTAGGGCGATTTATTCAATTTGAAAAAATCCATACTTTTGATGATCAACAAGTCAGTCATGCTCTTTTATCTATTGAATATTTATTTGAACAAGAACATCTTAGTGACTTTATTTTAACACGTCAATATGATCAAATTATTCGACTTGCAATTTTACATCATTCAGATTATAAATTACCCAACACTTTAACAAAAATTGAACAACTACATTGTAAATTAATTCGAGATGCAGATAAGCTTGATAATTTTAGAGTTAAAAATACTGAAACTATACATACACTACTAGATATTACTGAAAGTGAATTAGGCAATACATTTTTATCTGATTATATTTATGACCAAGTAATGAATTGTCAGTTAATTAAAAGTTCTAAAAGGAAAACAAAAATGGATATTTGGGTTTCTTGGATTGCATTTATATTTGATTTGAATTTTAAAAGTAGTTATTGTTATTTGGTTAAGACACAAAGAGTTAGCCAAGTTATCGATCGTATTGACTATACTTTACCTAATACATCTAAAAAAATGAAATTAATCAAAAAACATTGTGAAAATTACATTTATCAAAAAAGTCTATAAAATTAAAATATCATTATAATAGAGGTTTAATCATCATAGATTCTAAAGGCTTACTCACTCACGTTGATTAAACACTATCATGAGGGTGTTTTTATATTTTATTAAAATTCAAATAGTTAATTTTAAGTGAACAAATCAAAAGACATTGCATTAGCGATTGTATTTAATATGATATATCATTTCAATCACTTCAAATATGTAAGTTAAAGCAAACTTAGAAATTAAAGATTCTTTGTTATTGCCTATGTTGATATGTAAATTAACTTTGCCGATTTCTTTATCAAAAATCCCTTGAGTAATGACTACTTTTTTTGCTGGACTTTTTTTAAAAACACGCATCACTTCATTTGCAGAAGTAATAAAATGACCGGTTAGTGAGGATAAGATAATTAAATCTTCTACGTTAGTTTGGTTTAAAATATCTTTTTGTGCCTGTTGATTAAAAAATCCAAAACACTGTTTACCTAAATAAGATAACTCAATTTCTAATTGCATTGCGGTATTTTGAGCAAAATAATTGCCTATAAAAATAATGCGCTTGGCTTTATGCATCATTGTGGTTAATTCATCAATTTTTGTTTCATCTAATTGATTAAATAAATTATTAAAAGTATCAATAATACTCATTTGATGTTGTGTAATAATTTCTTTTGTATCTGTGTGATTTAGTAAAAAATCTTTTTGATTAGGAAAATAGATTTCTGAATATTCTTTATTAAAATCATTAATCGAAGAAGTGACAGATTCAATAAAGTCAAAATACGAATCAAAATTTAATTTTCGACATAAACGACTAATTGTTGCAGGTGATACATAACATAAATTAGCCACATCGGTAATTGTCAAGTTTGGAATTTGTTGTATGTTTTTTAAAATGATTTTTGCAGCTTCATGATAGACATCATGATTAGGTGTTGTGTTAATGAATAAAACTAATTGATAAAAAGCAGTTCTCATTTTGGATACTCCACCTTTACATAATCTACTAATTGGTCATTTTCATATACCATTTTAAACGTATAAAATCCCGGTTTATCTAAAATTTCTAAAAAATAAATATCACCTGGCCATAAGTCTAATGAAAGTAGTTTATCATTATCGATCCATTGTAACTCTCCCTCATCACATTCTTTAAGTGTCCCTTCAAAATCATCACATATAAAAATAAACATTCCTTCATCTTTGCCATAATATAATTTTGGGAAAGTGACATAGGCTTTTAATTGTAATTGATTAATTTTTAAATTTGTTTCTTCAAAAACTTCACGTTTAATACATTCTTCAGGTGATTCACCCTCTTCAAATTTCCCACCTACACCGATCCATTTGCCTTTATTGAGATCATTTTCTTTTTTATTACGATAAAGCATTAATGTTTGATTATTTTTTCGTAAATAACACATTGTTGTTAAAATCATGATTTTCAACCCCTTTGTTTTATGATAAACTAGACTTCTTTTTTTTTCAAGTTTTGTTTATAATAGTTTTGAGGTGAGAAATGTGAAACGAATTGTGGAATTTGCATATGATTTTATTGAAGAGTATATTGATCAGACAAGTATTGTTGTTGATTTTACAATGGGAAATGGTAATGATACATTAAAATTAGCAAGGTTAGTTCCTAATGGACATCTTTATGCTTTTGATATTCAACCGGTTGCTTTAAAACGTACTCAAGAAAAACTTGAAAAAGAAGGCATTACTAATACAACATTGATTTTAGATTCACATCATCTAGTGAGACATTATGTCACAAGTTATCATGCTGGTATGTTTAATTTTGGATATTTACCTAAAGGAGATCCTAGTATTACTACTTTATTAAAAACAAGTGAGGAAGCAGTTAATGAAGCATTACGTTTATTAGAAGTAAAAGGAATTTTAATTTTAGTGCTTTATCCCGGTCATGATAATGGTAATGATGAAAGTGAGTATTTTGATGAATTTGCAAGTCAATTAGATAGTTATTATTTTAATGTTTTTAAAATGAGTATTCCTAATAAAGATTTATGTCCTTATATTATAGGAATTGAAAAGTGCCGAGAATTAAGTGATTGAATAATGATTATAAGTGAATAAAGTGGTAATATTTAATATACAATAGAATAAATTGTGATATAATATTTAAGTCAAATATATAAGGAGGATTTTTTATGAACGAAGTAATCAACAAAAAGGTTTTAGCAGCTAGTCTTGCTGAAGAATTTGATTTAACAAAAAAAGATGCTGAAGGTATTTTAAATAAAGTATTTGAAGATATTAAAGAAGCTTTAGTCAATGAAAATGTTGTTGATATCTACGGGTTTGGAAAATTTGATTTAGTTAAAAGAGAAGCAAGAGAAGGAATTAACCCTTTAACAAAACAACCAATGACTTTTGCTGCAAGCAAATCTCCTAAATTCAAAGCCTCAAAATCATTAAAAGATGCAATTAATCATAAGTAATTAAAAACTGAAATAAAATTGACTTTGATATAAGTTAAATTTTGTTTCAGTTTTTTATCTAAATAATCAAGGTAAATATAACAATAAATCATGAGCTAACCTTTTGTTTTAGAATGCTAATTAAAAAATCTAATAATATATTTTTTATGCGTTAAACAAAATAGAACAATTATCAAAAATAACGAGGAATTAATATGAGAAAAACAATTTTATTTATTGCCATGAGCCTTGATGGTTATATTGCTGATTCAAATGGGAAAGTCAATTGGCTACAAGGACAAAGAAATGATGATGAAAATATTGATTCTTATTCAAAATTTGTTGAAAGAATTGATACGGTTTTTATGGGCTGGAATACTTATCATCAAATAGTCAGTGAACTTTCTATCAATAAGTGGATATATAGTGATTTCATGACTTATGTATTTAGTCATGAACAGTCAAATTCTACAAAGCAAATTCAATTTACCGATGGAAATCCAGTATTTCTTTAAAAAAAATTAAAAGAAGAAAAAGGTAAGGATATTTGGATTTGTGGCGGTGCAAATCTTGTCGATCAATTAATGAAAGAAGACATAATCGATGAATTCTATATTTCTATTATCCCAACTCTTTTAGGAGAAGTAATTCGCCTTTTTGGACATTTTGAAAATGAAATTAAACTACAACTTTGTGATATGATTTTTTATAATGGAATTATTGATTTAGTTTATAAACGTCGTTAGTTATAGTGAAAAATAAAAAAGATAATCGCTTGTGACTTACTCTTACTATGTATATAAAATATTTATACTAAAGTAAAAGTAGGTGGGAATAAAGTGATTATCTTTTTTATTAGATTAGATTAATCCATAAGGTGGAGTTCAATACGTCTTTGATGATCGATTAAACTATCGTAATAGATTAAACATAATTCCATTTTTTTAGTCGCTATATCATATTTTAAAACATTGTAAGATAAATACTTAATCTTACTTTCTTTAATAATTCCACAAGAAGAGCCACATGAGACTACAAAAAATTGCTGATGTTTTTTAAAAAAAGGAATGTGTTTATGTCCATGTAATATATAGCGAATATGACGTTTTTTTAGCCAGTCTACTAACAAATCAGAATCGATCAGTTCTTTTGAAGAATCAATTAATTTAGCGATGACTTTATGTTCATTCCATTTCCGTTTTAAAAATTCTGCTTTATCAATGGGAAAAACATGGTGATGAATCATTACAATCATTTGATATTCATGAAGGCAATCGATTGTTGAAAGTTCATTATCTATTTCTCTTAATTGTAATGCTCCAACTTTTCCTCTAGCAAGATAGCCTTCATAAGCAGAATTAATTTTAATTAAAATGATTTTTTCTTTTTCTAATACTTTAATATTTTCATCAAGTAAATAAGCCACAACCTTTGCTTTTTGAGTTTTAAATAAATTTAACCCATGAACAATCATGTCATGATTGCCTAAAATAAATGTGATGTCACTATGATAACGTTTTTTTAAATCATTAATAACCCCCGAAGCTAAATACATATTTTTTCGATTAGGAGAATTCATTAAATCACCGGTAATTAATATTTTAGGACGAATTGACGGGGTGATGGTTTCAAAGAAATGGTCTAATGAACGAAGCAAAGCTACTTTACCGTTATTGTTTTTACGAGTACCTAAATGTAAATCACTTAAATGAATGAAATAACTTTGTTGGTCTTGGTAATTTTTATAATTTTTTGAAGTAAAATATGTTTTTTGCTGAGTGATTGTTAAAGTGCCAGGCCAATGATTGGCTTCTAATAAAGCTACATTAAACACTTGCGCAGGATTAATAAAAAAATAACTATTTTCTTCAAGTTCAATTTGAATAGAATAAATACGATCGTTTGGGTTTGTTTTAAAAAAACTATCCGTATTAATTAAAATATGGTGTGTATATTTTCTTTCTTGTTCTATAAAATTATCAATTTCATCTGAAATATTAATATGTAGCATCGCTTCAATTTCTTTAACTGAAGTGCGCTTTAAAACAAGATTTAAACTATTTGTATCAATATTATTTAACCAGTTAAACTCAATGCCTCGCTGTTTTAACCATTTTTGATAATTATCAAAATCTTCTTTTGAATTAAATAATACACGAATAAATTCATTTTGATTTTCAAAGATTAAATGCAATAATGCATTGACATAACTAAGCATAAAACTCAACTCCTTATTTCATATTATACCTTAAATGGATAGGAATGTGATGAATAATAATAAAAAAGGATTAGTTTTCTAACCCTAATTCTTGCTTTACTTTTTCAATCGGCATGGTTTGATTTGTCCATAATTTAAAAGCTTCTGCACCTTGATATAATAACATTCCTAATCCATTCATAGTTTGACAATTTGCTTCTTTTGCCATTTTTAATAACAAAGTTTGTTTAGGGTTGTAGATAATATCAACAACTAATAAATGTGGTGTGAAATAACTTAAATCTGGAATATAAGACATATTCTCTAATTTTCCCATACCAACATTAGTGGCATTGATGAAAAAATCACTTTGGTGCATATCTTGTTTTAACGCTTCTAAGTCATTTAAGTCTTTTAATGTGACTAAACAATTTGTTTGTTCATTAATCATAGCGATTTTTTCTTTTGCTTTTTCATAAAAAGAATCTTTTTTATTGTAGATGGTAATTTGTTTTAGTCCATCAATTGCTGCTTGAACAATAATAGCAGTTGCAGCCCCACCACAGCCGACAATTACCATTTTTTTATCTTTAATTTGATAACCATTTGATTTTAATGACTCTAATAATCCTGTTCCATCAGTGATGTGACCGGTAAGTATTCCATGATCATTGACAATTGTATTTACTGCACCAACCATTTTAGCAACCGGTGATAAATGGTCTAAATAAGGAATGACCGCACTTTTATAAGGCATTGAAACATTACAGCCTCGCATATTTAAAACTTTAATGGAATTGATGGCATCTTTGACTTGATCTTCATCAATTTCAAACGCTAAATAAGCATAATCTAAACCTAAATGTGAAAATGAAATGTTATGAATCATTGGTGAGATACTATGCTTAATCGGTTTAGCGATAAGTCCAATAAGTTGTGTATATCCGGTAATTCTTTTTTCCATGATTAACCCCTCCCTTATATAGGTAGTTTATACTTTAATAACCAAAAAAACAAGGTTTAATTTTCACCTTGTTGTTTAACTTTAAAAGCTTTAATTCCTAAATAACTAGCACGTGGGCCTAATAAATCTTCAAATCTTAATAATTCATTATATTTAGCGATACGTTCACTTCTTGATAATGAACCGGTTTTAATTTGATAAGTATTTAGACCTAAGGCTAAACTAGCAATCGTAGTATCTTCACTTTCACCAGAACGATGAGACATAATTGTGGTATAGTTAGCCCTTTTAGCAAGTTCTATGGTTTCAATAGTTTCAGATAGAGTTCCAATTTGATTAGGTTTAATTAAAATAGAATTGGCAATATGTTCATTAATTCCCTTTTGTAAACGTTCTTTATTAGTTACAAATAAATCATCTCCGACTAATTGCACTTCGTTTGCTAAAACACGACTCATATGTTTCCAACCCTCTTGGTCTTCTTGATCTAATCCATCTTCAATAGAAATAATTGGGTAAGTTTCAATTAATTCTTGATAATAATCGACTAATTCAATAGAAGATAAAGTTCTTCGTTCGCCTTTTAAATGATATAAACCATCTTTATAAAATTCACTACTTGCCACATCTAAGGCTAAATGAAAATCTTTTCCAGGTACGTAATTTGCAGCTTCAATGGCTTCCATAATATAATCAAGTGCTTCTTTGTTACTTGAAAGATTTGGCGCAAATCCCCCTTCATCACCAGTTGAAGTGATGTGATTTTTCTCGTTTAATAATTTTTTTAAATGATGAAAGACTTCGATACTTTGTCTTAATGCTTCTTTAAAACAACAGGCTCCGGTTGGAACAATCATAAATTCTTGAAAATCAATATTATTAGGGGCATGAACACCACCATTAATAATATTCATCATTGGGGTTGGAAGTGTGTAAGCATTAATTCCGCCAATATATTTAAAATAAGGGATACAAAAGAAATCAGCGGCAGCTTTACTTACAGCTAAAGATACTCCAAGCATTGCGTTTGCTCCTAATTTTTCTTTATTCTTACTTCCGTCAAGTTCGATTAATAAGTCATCGATTTCTTTTTGACAAGTAACATCTTTACCAATTAAATTTTTTTCAATAGTGGTATTTACATTTTTTACGGCTTTTAAAACCCCTTTACCTAAAAAACGTTTTTCATTTTCATCTCTTAATTCATGGGCTTCAAATTTTCCAGTTGATGCTCCTGAAGGGACTATGGCATTTCCAAAAGCCCCAGACTCTGTTTCAATACAAACTTCAATAGTAGGATTTCCACGTGAATCAATTACTTCTAAAGCATGAACTTTTGTTATTTTTGGCATAAAATTTTCCTCTCTTTCTTTTGTTTTAGTTTAGTCAAAAGAAATTAATTTATACTTTTTTAAAAAAAATGTGGATTAACTCCACACTTTTTGACTATTTTTGAAATGTTAAAACAGTTTTAAATAAATCTCCTTCTACACTAACTTCGAAAGTACCATGTTGCAATTCACAAAAACTTTTCGCAATGGCTAATCCTAAACCGGAACCCTCATAATGACGTGAACTATCGCCTTGAACAAATCGTTCTAATAATTCATGGGCTTCCACTTGTATTTCGTATTTGGAAATATTTCTAATCGTAATATTGACATTATAATCAGTTTCTTTAATATCAATATATACACGAGTGTTTTCTAACGCATATTTTAAAATATTTGTAAATAAATTCGTTAAGATACGATATGTTTTTTGACTATCAAGTTTTAAAATTATTTTTTCACTACTTGAATTAAATTTAACTTCTAAATGTTTTTGATCGTATGCTTGTTCATATTCAAATAATACTTGTTTTATTAAAGCGATAATATCAATATCCATATAGTTCATTTGGATATTGCCGGAACTTGCCTTGCTGACTTCAAATAAGTCATTAATTAAATTTTTAAGTCGTAAGGCATTACGATCAATGACTTCAATATATTCTTGTTTTTTATCTGCTTCAATATTTTGATTTTTTAATAAATCTACATATGTGACAATGGAAGTTAAAGGGGTTTTTAAATCATGTGAAACACTTGTAATTAATTCTGATTTCATTTTTTCAGATTTAATTTCACGTTCAATGGCTTGTTTAAAATCATCTTTAATTTGTCCCATTGAATCACGATAGGAGTTAAATATTCCTAAATTACTATTCATTGAAGTTTCAAAATTACCTGAGGCAATGGAAGAAGTAGCTTCTAATAAAGCTTTGTAATCTTTTTTAACACGTACAAATATGGCTGAAAGTAAAAAGAATAAAATGATGGAATAAACAAAGACACCTATAAAATTAAATGCTGCAAATAGGAATAGGACTAATAATGCATTGATACAAACAATCCTCACAATTTCTAATGTTAAACCGTCATTTAAATCAAATGATTTAAGATGTTGAATTGACCAGTTAATAATATTTCCTGTAAAACTATTTGATTTAAAATAAGGGATAATTGGATATGAAATGGCATATTTAAAAATCACAACGTCCATTAAATAAGTAAATAGCAATAAGAAATATGATGAAAATAGTAGAATAACAGTTTTAATATCAAAGGTTGAAATAGCATTATCGATGGATAAATTTAATGTTAATAAAGCAATTAATATTGAAAAACACACCGACATTTCAATAGGAAAATCTGTAATTGTTTTATAGATTGAAAATTGTCTTAATTTTCCAACCGGTAGCATTAAACCGATGATTGTTAAAATTAATATACAAGCCACAATTGCATCTTCAATCCCAAGAGGATAGGCTGAATAATAAATGGGCATAATTTTTGCTAAAACATTGTCTAAAGAAATATCTTTATCAATGGCAAAAATAATATCTGTATCTTTCAATAAAGAAATAGTGTATAACTCATTATCATTACTATTTAAAACTGTTAAGTTACTATCGATGTAGCTACGATAGAAGTTTTGGAAATTGGCATAATATTCTGGATTATCAGTTTCACAAGAAATATAGCCCTCACTATCAAAAGACATTCTTAAATAATATTGATAGTTTTCTAAATTGTTTTCATCAATGGCTTGTTTACTATTATAAACTTCACCTGTTTTTTTATTTTTTATTTGGTAGTTTAAAAAATTATAAGTTGATTTATAGTAATTTTCTGTATAATTAATTAAATTGACAATATCGTAATTAATCTGATTAGGGGTACTTTGACAGTATAAGTTTTCAACATTATCTGTTTTAGATAAGTTTGGATCGCCATTTAATTGTAAATTCGCTAAATAGGCGATGTTGTATAAATTTTCAACAAACTCATAGGTTGTAAAATATTGTTTGTTGTAGTAGCTTTGATTAAATTGAGTTTTAGAATCATTTATTTTGCTTTGAGTATAGACAACAAGTGTTGAACTACAAAGTGCAATGATGATAAGGGGAAGTAAAAATATCGTGAGCGATTTTTTCTTCATGGTTAAGCCTCCTATTGTTTTTCAATTTTGTAGCCAACTCCCCAAACAACTTTGATATAACGTGGATTTCTAGGATCGAGTTCTATTTTTTCACGAAGATTACGAATATGTACCATCACCGTATCGCTGTTAATGGCCACATCATTCCATACTCTTTCATAAATGGTATCACTATCAAATACAATTCCCGGATTTGACATAAATAAATTTAGTATTTTAAATTCGATAGGGGTTAATTTGACTAAATTTCCATCAACGTACACTTCTTTAGTATCTTCGTTAAGTTCAATTCCACCAATGCTTAAAATATGTTCATTAGTGATTTGTTCACGTTTTAAATAACGTTGGTAGGCACGTAAATGTGAATTGACTCTAGCAATTAATTCCATCGGTACAAATGGTTTTGTCATATAATCATCTGCTCCCATGTTTAAACCAGTAATTTTATCAATGTCTTCTGATTTTGCTGAAAGCATAATCACCGGAATATCATATTGCTCACGAAGTTTAAGTACCATTGTAATCCCGTCCATGACTGGCATCATAACATCGATAATCGCTAAATGGATTTTATTTTTTTCAAGTGCGTCTAATCCCTCTTGTCCATTTTGAGCAATCACGACTTGATATCCTTGATTTTTTAAATATATTGAGATTGCATTAGCAATTTCAATTTCATCTTCAACAACTAATAGTGTTTGATTATTCATAAAATTCACCTCAGCTCATTATATCATGAAATAGTTGTTTGTATTGACCTTTTTAATACAGGTTGATTATAAAGTAAATGTATTAATATATTGAGTAGATATTTTGAAAGATTTTCTAAAGAAAATAAAAAATATTCATTTTTAAGATGAGTATTTAAAACTCATGACATTGTTTAAAACAAGGACAAGTGACTAAATGATCATTGACCATACCAATAGATTGCATATATGAATAAATAATGGTACTTCCGACAAATTTAAATCCTCGCTTTTTTAAATCACGACTGATTTTATCAGAAAGTGGTGTAGAAGCAGGAACGTCTTCTAAACTATTCCAATGGTTAATAATCGGTTTAAAATCAACAAATTGCCATATGTATTGATCAAATGAGCCAAATTCTTCTTGAACTTTTAAAAAGGCTTGCGCATTTGTCACTAAAGCATTAATTTTCAAACGATTTTTAATCATATAGGGGTGCGTGAGTAGTTCTTCAATTTTTTGAGGTGAGTATAATGCAATTTTGTGATAATCGAAATTATCACAAGCTTCTTTAATATAAGGCCATCTTTCTAAAATTAAACGCCAACTTAAGCCAGCTTGTTTTCCTTCCAAAATTAACATTTCAAATAGCTCATCATCATTATGCTTTATACGACACCAATGGTGATCATGATATTCAATTTCTTCTTTAGTTTTTGCCCAACCACATCTTTCCATTTGTTTCACTCCTTTTCCATATTATAACATAAATGATTTTTAAGGTGATTATCATTTCGTCTTTTATTAAAATTAGTATATAATAGACACTGAGGTGATTAATATGCCATTAGCAGATACATTACGTCCGGAATCATTAGATGATTTAGTTGGACAATCACATTTACTTGGGCCAAATCAGCCCCTTAGAAAAATTATTGAATCTAGAGAAATTCCTAATATGATTTTTTTTGGACCACCGGGTGTGGGCAAAACAACAATCGCTAAAATGATTGCTAAATACAGTGATCGTCAATATTATAAATTAAATGGAACAACGGCATCTCTTTCTGATGTTAAAGCGATTATTAATGAATTAGATAGTATTTATACAAGTCAGGGTATTATTTTATATTTAGATGAAATACAATATTTTAATAAAAAGCAACAACAATCTTTGTTAGAGTATATTGAAAATGGAAAGATTACACTCATTGCATCAACGACTGAAAATCCATATTTTTATATTTATAATGCGTTATTATCACGTTGTGTCGTATTTGAATTTAAAGGTGTTTTAAGCAAAGAGTTAATTCCGGCGATACATCGTGCTTATCGTTATTTAGAAGATAGAAATCACGTTAAATTTGAGATCAGTCAAGAAGTTATTGAATACATTGCTAAAAATGCCGGTGGTGATGTCCGTAAATCAATTAATACAGTTGAACTTTCTTATTTTGTTTGTCGTAATGAAAGTGACACTGTGAAAGTGACATTAGATAAAGTAGCCTCACTTATTCATAATACCGGTATGAATTATGATAAAAGTGGTGATCAACATTATGATTTATTATCTGGTTTACAAAAGTCAATTCGAGGAAGTGATCCTGATGCCGCATTATTTTATTTAGCGAAATTATTAAATGGTGGTGACTTATTTTCACCTATTCGTAGGCTATTAGTCATTGCTTGTGAGGATATTGGAATGGCTTATCCTCAAGCCATTACGATTGTTAAAGCGTGTTGTGATAGTGCAACTCAACTTGGACTTCCTGAAGCAAGAATTCCATTAGCCCAAGCAGTGGTGGTATTAGCAACTGCCCCTAAATCAAATTCAGCGTATATGGCGATGGATAAAGCCATTGCAGATGTTCAAAGTGGTAAAGGTATTCATTATCCACGTTGTATTCAAAACGTACACTATGATGGTTTTGGTGAAAAACAAGGTCAAAATTATATTTATCCGCATGATTTTGTCAACGACTATGTCACTCAACAATATTTACCAGATGATTTAAAAGACAGGGTTTATTATATTCCATCACAAAATAAACATGAAATGCAAATTAAAAATTATTGGGATCATGTCAAAAGTCAAAAGGATCGTCATAAATAATGCTTGCTTTAATTACCGGAGCCACTTCTGGATTAGGTAAAGAACTGGGTATTCTTTTAAATCAAAAAGGCTATGATTTAATATTAGTGGGTCGAAACAAACAACAATTAAATGAAAACTTTCAAGATTTAAACAACGTCACTTTACTTGTTGGAGATTTATGTAGTGATGAGTTTTTAGATAAGTTATGTCGCTATATTCAAAGTCACCAAATTGATTTATTGATTAATAATGCTGGAATTGGTCAATATGGATTTTACGGGCAGTATTCTATTGAAAAAGAAAAAACATTGTTAAAGACTAATATCGTGGCATTGGATTTATTAATGAAAACTTATATTATGTCTCAAAATCATGGTAGAGTGGTCAATATTAGTTCAATTGCCTCTAAGCAAGTTGATCCTTTAATGGCAAGTTATGGGGCATCTAAATCATTTGTAACAATGTTATCATTAAGTGTGGCTTATGAATTAAAAAAACAACATTCTTCTATTTTAGTTCAAGTTTGTTTACCGGGTTCTTTTTCTTCTAACTTTGATAAAAATGCAAATGTTAAAAATTCGTTAAAACAAAAAAGTGCTTCTCAAATTGCACAATTAATTTTAAAAGATGTTTTTAAAAATAAAACAATAATTATTCCCGGTTTTTCAAATAAATTAGCTTATTATGTTTCTCATTTTATTCCAATTAAATTAATGAGTATCATTGAATATAAAATTCAAATAAAAAAGTCTTGACTTCTTATTTTAATCAGTTATTATATAGCGATGTAAGCCCTTTTTAGGCTACGGGAGGACAAATAGATGAATAAAAATGTTGAATGGTTTAAGGACGCTAAATTTGGAATGATGATCCATTGGGGATTATATTCATTACTTGCTGGTGAATATAAAGGTCAGCGTTCAAGTGCTTATGCAGAGTGGATTCAATCAAAATTTCAAATTCCAAACAGTGAATATGAAAAATTAGCTGAGGCATTTAATCCGGTTTATTTTGACGCTAAAGAGATTGTTAAATTTGCAAAAACTTGTGGAATGACATATTTAGTGGTGACAACAAAACATCATGATGGTTTTGCTATGTACCACTCTAAAGTAGATACATACAATGTTTATGACAAAACACCTTTTAAACGTGATGTGGTAAAGGAATTAGCTGATGCTTGTAAAGAATTTGGATTGAAATTTGGAATTTATTATTCACAAGATTTAGATTGGCATGAAAGACATGGGGGAGGTTATTTATCAAACCATATCGAAACTGCCGGAACAACTTGGGATAATAGTTGGGATTTTAAAGGTGAAAAGGATTTTAATGTTTGTTTTGAAAACAAGATTTTACCTCAAATTGAAGAAATTATGACAAATTACGGTGAAATTGCAACGGCATGGTTTGATATGCCAATGACTTTAACTCATGAACAAAGCCAAAAAATTTATGAAACCGTAAAACGTTTACAACCTGATTGTTTAATTAATTCTCGTTTAGGAAATGGGAAATATGATTATGTTTCTTTAGGTGATAACGAAATTCCAAATTCATTAGAAATTTCTAGTGAAGTGGATTATAACAGTGTTGATGGATTAAAACCTTCACCAAATGGATTATATGAAACTGCTGCAACAATGAATAACAGTTGGGGATTTTCATATCATGACCATGATTTTAAAACGGGACAAATGTTGTATGAAATTAAAAAACATTTAAATCATTTAGGAATTAATTATTTATTAAATATCGGTTTAGATGGTTTAGGACGTATTCCAATGGCTTCTTATGCAGCTTTAAATGAATTACGTGAGTTAGAAAAAAATGGTTAGTAAGATGAAGTTAGTTTAGAATTTTAAACTAACTTTTTTATATGTTTATAATGTAAAAAAAGACTAAAATATTGATATATTTTAGTCATAAAGTGTATGAAATCTTAATTTGTATAAAAAAAGATTTAATGTAGAACTACACTAAATCTTTATAAGTAATATTAAGCCCCTGGTTTTCCAAGCAATTTAAACATATTTTTCTTATAAACTTCAACACCTGGTTGGTTAAATGGATTAACTCCTAATAAATAAACAGATAATGCACAAGCTTTTTCAAAGAAATAAACTAAGTATCCAAATGAATAAGCGTCCATTTTATCTAATGTAATGACAATATTAGGCACATTTCCAGTATTTGCATGGGCATCAATTGTACCTTCTGCTGCTTTTTTATTTACAAAGTCAACAGTTTTTCCCGCTAAGTAATTTAAGTTGTCTAAATTATCTTCATCGCTAGGAATAGTGACATCAGCAATTGGGTTTTCAACTTGTAAGACTGTTTCATAAACAACTTTGCTTCCTTCTTGAATAAATTGTCCAAGTGAATGTAAATCAGTTGAGAATGTTGCTGAAGTTGGTAAAATACCTTTATTTTCTTTACCTTCTGATTCTCCAAATAATTGTTTCCACCATTCAGCAAGCATTGCATATTGTAATTCATAAGTTACAAACATTTCTGCTGGGTATCCAGCTTTATTTAACATTTGTCTGGCAACACCGTATTTATAACAATCATTTGTTGCTAAATCGTTATTATCAAAGTCAGCTCTTGCTTTTGCAGCCCCTTCTAACATTTTTTCAATATCAATTCCAGCTACAGCAATTGGGAATAAACCAACTGCAGTTAATACAGAATAGCGTCCCCCAATATCATCAGGAATTGTATATGTTTCATATCCTTCATTATTAGCTAATGTTTTTAATGCACCTTTTTCTTTATCAGTTGTAGCAATAATGCGTTTTCTTGCTTCTTCTTTACCATATCTTTTTTCTGCTAATTCTTTGAAAATTCTAAATGCTATAGAAGTTTCAGTTGTTGTACCAGATTTAGAAATACAGTTAATTGCAAATTCTTTATTTTCAATATAATTTACAACTTGACTGATATAATTAGATGAGAATGTATTTCCAACATAAATAATTTCTACTTTATTAGTTGGATATAATCCGTTAATTGCTTCAATTGCAGCTCTGGCACCTAAATAAGAACCTCCAATTCCACAAACTAATAATACATCCACTTTTTCGATGATTTCTTGACTTTTTACTTTAATTCTTTGAACTTCATCACGGTCATAATTTACTGGCCAATCTAACCAACCTAAAAAATCATTTCCTTTACCATTTTTTTGATGAATCATATCATGAAGTTCTTTGACAGTATCTGAATAACTTAAAATGTCTTCTTCAAGTTTTGCATTTGTTAAATCTAATTTGATCATACATATTCCTCCGTTATTTATTTTCTTGAGCAATCCAAATGGGTAACATTTGCCTTAGCGGTTCAAAGCCTTTTGGGGTTTCTTTAATCAGCTGTTTTTGATGCCTAAAACCATGGCGACGATCACGACGCTTTGAGCGGTAATCAATCGCTTTTAGACTCAATTTAGCTTGATGGGTTTCTTGATCAATATCAATAATTTTAACTGATATTTTTTCGCCCTTATGCACAAAGTTCTCTACATTTTTTACAAATCCTTCTGATATTTCAGAAATGTGAATCAGTCCAGTAGAGTAATCAGGCAATAAAGCAAAAGCGCCATAAGGTTGAATTCCTGTAATTGTCACTTCGACAATTTCCCCAATTTTCACCATTTATTAAACACGCTCCTTACGACTAATTATTATAGCACATTAATCTTTAAATGCACTAAAATTGTGTTATAATATATAAGAAAGATTAAAAATAATAATAAAGGATTAGAGGTGTATTTATGGAAAATATAGAAAGTCAAATTATTGAAGTCATTAATAAATTACGTCCATATTTAAATCGTGATGGTGGTGATGTTCAATTTGAAGCATTTAAAGATGGCGTTGTTTATGTTCATATGTTAGGTGCATGTGCAGGGTGTTCAATGTTAGATGAAACATTAAAAGAAGGAATTGAACAAATTCTGGTAGAAGAAGTACCGGGAGTTGTAGAAGTTGTTGCGATTTAATGAGTAAGGATTCTATTACTTCTTTATTAGTAGATTGTGTAAATATTGCATATGACTTACAGTCGCAGCAATTAAAATGTACGAAATTTGATTTTTTATCGATCTCTGAATTACACGTATTAGAAGCAATTGCGCTTGAAAAAGAAGCGACAATGACAAATGTGGCTAACCGTCTTTTAATTACTGTCGGATCTTTAACAACAGCGATTAATAAGTTGATTCTTAAAGGGGTAGTTGAACGTTCACGTCATGAAGAAGATCATCGTATTGTAATTTTAAAATTAACCAAAAGCGGTCAAGAGGCTTTAGTGTTGCATCAAGAAATTCATGAAGCCATTGATGATGTGATTTATGATTGTATTGAACCAGATATGGTTGAGTGGGTAAATGATACAATTAAAGAAATTTCTAAACGATTAAATGACATTAAAGATACTTATAAATAAATGAAACAAAATTGAGAAAAAAATGACATAAATATGGGATTAAGTAGCTATAAATATGTGATATACTATTAAAGTAGAAAAATTATTTCTACTTTTTTATTTTTAATCCATAATAACTTGAAAGGAGTTAGTTATGGCGAAAAAAGATCCACTGGAATATTATTTATATCAAAGTCTTGAAATGAATGAGTACGCATTAAAACATTTAAAAAAGTGTCTTAGGAAAAAAGATAATTTTATTAAAAAAGATATTGATTTAGAAATTCAATCACTTAAACAAATGCGACAATCTTTAAAAGCACATCCAAAACAAAGTTTTTTATCACATTATATGGTTAAAAAAGGAATTGAAAAAGAGGTTAAAAAGGATAACAGTGATGCAAGTATTGCTTATATGTTAATTCAGGGAACCAGATTAGGAAATCAACGTTTTAATCAAAAATATAAAGCATTAAAAAGTAAAAGTAATCCTAATATATGCCTGATTGCTCAAGATTATTCAAATTTTTTATTAAAAGAAATCGCAACATTTAAACGCTATATTTAATCTTCTTGATTTTATAAATGAGATTGTGTATAATCATATACGTTAAGTTTGAATAATTTCTACAAATTATGCCAAAATAATTTGAGGTGATATTCATGAAACAAAGTGATTTAGAAAAGTTAATAGCTGTATATGAAAGTATTCATTTACCAAAAGAACTCATAGAACAACTAGTTTCAAAATAATACTTAACAACAATTTAATAAAAAGCTCTTATTTAGAACCACTAGATTTGGGATCGATGATGTGGTGGCAACCCTTTAATAAGAAGGTGCCTTTACCCAAGCGAGTTTACTCGGACAATAAGAGGAAAATCTTTAGTGATATAAAGCTTTCCTCTTGAAAGCTTTTTTTATTAGAATATTAAAATAGGGGGACAAAAAATGAGTGAAAAAATTCTTTTTACATCTGAATCTGTATCAATCGGTCATCCTGATAAAGTATGTGATCAAATTTCAGATGCAATTTTAGATGCCTGTTTAGCACAGGATCCAAATTCAAGAGTTGCTTGCGAGTGTTTTGCAACAACTAATTTAGTAATTATCGGTGGTGAAATTACAACTTTAGCAAAAGTTGATTATGAAGCAGTCGCCAGAGAAAAAATCAAAGAAATCGGTTATACACATGAAGATATTGGAATTAATGGTGATACTTGTGAAATTAAAGTTGTATTAGATACACAATCAGTAGATATTGCCTTAGGAACAAATAGTGATGTTGGTGGAGCAGGGGATCAAGGAATTATGTTTGGTTATGCCACTGACGAAACAGAAGGATATATGCCTTTAGCCATTTCAATTGCCCATCAATTAGTACGTGTTGCGACTGAAAAAAGACAATCAGGTGAGTTTAAAAATGCTCGTCCGGATATGAAATCACAAGTAACTATTGATTATACAAACTCTTCATCACCCAAAATTGATACTATTTTAATGTCGATTCAACACGATGAAGATTATTGTGAACAAGAGTTTAAAAACTATGTTAAAACTCAAATCATGGATTATGTCGTTTCAAAATATAATATGAATACAGATTATCGTGTGATTATTAATCCAACTGGAAGATTTGTCATCGGTGGACCTCATGGGGATACTGGACTTACTGGAAGAAAAATTATTGTAGATACATATGGCGGTTATGCAAGACATGGTGGTGGTGCTTTTTCTGGAAAAGATCCATCAAAAGTAGACCGTAGTGCGGCTTATATGGCTAGATATATTGCTAAAAACATTGTCGGTGCAAAACTTGCAAGTAAAGCTGAAATTCAATTATCTTATGCTATTGGAGTTCAAGAACCAACATCAATTTTTGTTGAAACATTTGGAACCGGAAAAGTTAGCCAAGAAGTTTTACTCCAAGCCATTAAAGAAAACTTTAATTTAACACCAAACGGAATTATTGAAATGCTTGATTTAAAACGTCCGATTTATGCTAAAACTGCTGCTTATGGACATTTTGGCCGTGGTGATTTAGATTTACCATGGGAAAAACTAGATAAAGTTGAAACATTAAAAAAATATTTATAGAAAATAACACCACGTTTAAAAGTGGTGTTTATTTTATATGAAAGAGTTTTCATTTTTTAATCATTTTTAATGTAATTTTTTTAAATATGATGTATAATAAAAGTATAGAAGGAGGGATTGTTATGAAAGTAATTGTAAGAGGAAAAAATATTGAAATTACTGAAGCAATCGAAAGTAAAATTGTAAAACAATTAGCCAAACTTGATAAGTATTTTATCATTAGCGATGATGTGGAAGCAAAAGTTTTGGTTAGAACTTATCCTTATGGGCAAAAAATAGAAGTGACTATTCCAACGGAATATGTAATTTTAAGAGCTGAAGATGTCGATGATGATTTGTATTCTGCAATTGATAAAGTGTTAGAAAAAATTGAGGGACAAATCAGAAAACAAAAAACTAAATTAAGCAGACGTCATGCTAGTAAACCGTTTAATATCGCATCTATTGAAGATGTTCAAGTAGAAGAAGATGTTTTAGTTAAAACTAAAGCTATCCATCCAAAACCAATGGATTTAGAAGAAGCGATTATGCAAATGGAATTATTAGGGCATAGTTTCTTTGTTTATTTAGATAATGAAAGTCAAATGGTTAGTGTAGTATATGCACGTAATGATGGCGGATATGGTTTAATTGAAACAGAATAACAATTTAATATTTTATAATAAGAAATGATAATCAAATGTAGATTTGATACGAATTAAAAAAAGAGATTTCACAAACTATACAGTTTTGAAATCTCTTTTTAAATTAACTTTTAACTCCTTGATAAGTATCAAGTTCTTTCATCTTTTTTGTAATATCATTAAGTAAAGTTACTTTTTTAATTGACCAAAGCGGTCCATATAACTCATCTTGTTTACCATCACCTGTAAGTCTCATAATCACAATATGACTTGGTAAATATTCAATTTGTGATACAACTAAATCAATGTATTCTTCACGGCTCATAAAGTCTAAATGATGCTCTTCCATATAACGAGCAATACGTGAATTTTTTAAAGCATAAAGCATATGAATTTTGATGCCTTGTATATCTTGTTTGGCTAAGTATTTTACAGTTTCAAGCATTTGTTGTTTAGTTTCTACTGGTAAACCATTAATAATATGCACACATACATTAATATTATTAGCACGTAATTTTTTTAAAGCTTCTTCAAATACTTCTAATGAGTAACCACGATTAAACCACTTTGCAGTTGTTTCATGAATGGTTTGTAAACCAAGTTCAACCCATAAATCTGTTCTTTGATTTAAATTGGCTAAATATTCAATAACATCGTTATCCAAACAATCTGGACGAGTGGCGATATCAATCCCCACAATATTTTTTTGATTAACAAAAGGTTCAAAAGTGGCTTTTAGTTTCTCAACCGGTCCATATGTATTACTATTTGCTTGAAAGTAAGCAATATATTTACAATTAGGCCATTTATGAGACATCATTTCACTGACTTTTTTAAATTGAACTTTTAAATCATCACTAGGGTTACCAGCAAAATCACCTGAACCACTGTCGCTACAAAATAAACATCCCCCTCTTGATACTTTTCCATCTCGATTAGGGCAAGTAAAGTTGGCATTTAAAGATATTTTAGCGACTTTCGTTTGATATTTTGTTTTTAAATAATAGTTAAATGTATGATAGCGTTTATCATCGAGCGTATATTTAAATTTCATTTTCATCACCGTCACCATTATAACATGAATTTAAAAGGAGGACATGAATGTTATTACATTTATTTAATTTAAGTTATCAAGTCAATCAAATAGACATTATCAAAAATGCTAATTTGACGATTAATCGTCCCGGTATTGTTTTAATTACCGGTCCTAGTGGATCAGGAAAGTCATCGTTACTTTATTTAATTGGGGGATTATACGAACCAACACAAGGCGAAGTGTTAATTGAAGGAAAATCATTACAAAATAAAACTCATTCAAGGAAATATCTCTATCAAAAGGATATTTCTTTTATTTTTCAAGGCTATCATCTTATTGAATCGTTAAGTGTATTTGAAAATTTATATTTATTGGGTTTTGATTTTAAAAAAATTAAAGAAGCATTAAAAAAAGTAGAGATGGAAGATTTTATAGATCATAAAGTAGATGAACTTTCAGGAGGTCAAAAGCAACGTATTGCCATTGTTAGGGCGTATTTAATGAAACCAAAAATACTATTGGCAGATGAACCAAGTGCAGCTTTAGATGATAAAACAACTTTACTAATACGTGATCTTTTAATAGAACTTTCAAAAGAATGTTTAATTTTGATAGTTACTCATGATAAGGTTTTAATGGAAATTAAAAGCGTGGCTAAAATACATATTGAAGATGGAAATTTAAAAGTGACTTATCAAAATATGTATAGTCAACCTTTAATGCAAACCTATCAACAATTTGAAGTTAAAATTCGTCATATGTTTAAGTATATTTTATTAAATATTCGTTTAAAAAAAGGACGTTTATTGTTAAGTATGTTAAGTCAATTTTTATCTATTAGTTTTATGTTGATTATTTTTAGTTTTTCAAGTGGAATGAAGCAATATTTAAATGATTTTAAAATAAATCAAACAGATTTATATCGATTATCTGTGATGAAAAATGATGTTCCATTGACAGCATTTACACAAGAAGAAATCGATGAAATTAATCAAATTAAAGGAATTAAAAAAACATATATGCAAAAAACACCATTACTAAATGTTAATCAATATGAAAATGTTCAGTTTATTCAATTGCCTTATGATTTGAAGTTTAATATTCAAGGTCATTTCCCTGCGTCTTATCAAGAAGTCCTCATTAACCAAGCTTTAAAAAAACAATTGAATGTAGAAATAGGTGATCAAATTACAACGTCTACTCATTTACAATTATTAGTCACAGGAATTATACAAGAAATCGGTGAGGAGTTAAGGGTATATTTTTGTGAAGATTTATTAAAACAAATTGATTATCAAGAAAATAACTATCAACTTTATGTGGAATGTGAACCTCATGATATGCAAAATATTTTCACTGTACTTAATTCAAAATTTAAATATCACGCTTATAGTGAAACAAATGATTTTGTAATGAATATGGAAGACTTAAAAAATATGATAGAAGGGGCTTTAGCGGTGTTTTTAGCGATTTCATTAATCACTAATATCATTATGAATTACTTATTGTATTATGCATTTTTACTCCAAAAACGAAAAGAGATTTTAACGTTAGTTTTATATGGTTATGAACATTTAAAAATTTATTTGATTTATATTTATGAATCATTATTTTTATCACTCATCAGTGTATTATTTGGCATTTTAATGGGTTTTTTTAGCATCCAGGTAGTCAATCAATTAACTGGTTTAATTATTGGTAAATCTTTTTCTCATTTTTTTGTCATTCCGATTGATGAAACGTTAATGACGGGCATTGAAATAGTTGGCTTTCCTTATTTATTAATCACATTGGTAATTGTTACTACCACATTAATTGCTATTTTACTTTCGGTTCATAAAATTTTTAAAACTAATTTTATTCATATTATACGGGAGGAAGAATTATGCTAGAGGTCAAAGGTCTTGTTAAAGAGTATCATAATCATTTAATATTTGATCATTTTAATCTTAAAATCTGTGGTCCGATGCTGTTAGGGATTATTGGTAAAACTGGATGTGGAAAAACGACTCTACTAAATATACTAGCTGGAATTGATGAAAATTATCAAGGCGAGGTGTTGTTTAATGGTGTCAATATTTTAAAAAACAGTGATTATTATCGACAACATTATATGTGTTTTGTGACACAAAAATCTTTAATGTTATCAAAATGGTCTATTAAAGATAACTTAATAATCGAAGAAATGTTATTTTCACGAAAATCCGAATTAGATTTAGAGTTGTTTAATGCATTAGAATTAAATATAAATTTTAAACAACCTATTAGTTCACTTTCAGGGGGACAAATACAACGTCTAAATATTGTAAAAGCATTGAACAAAAAACCAAGAGTGTTGATATTAGATGAGCCAACAAGTGCTTTAGATTTAAAAAATAGTCAAAAAGTGATGTCTCTTTTAAAAGAGTATAGTCAACAGGCGATTGTGATTATAGTCAGTCATGAAGAAACTTTATTAAAAGAATATGCTGATGAAGTGATTGATCTAAACCAAAATATATCGACTTATATTTATCACCGACCCACTTCATTAGTCGTTCGTTCTTTAAAAATGACTTCAAATAAGTTTTTTTCAACGTTTAAATTTATTTCAAAATCTATTTTAATGCGTAAGCATCGTAACTTTTTAACTATTTTAAGTATAAGTATTGCAAGTATTGGCGTAATGTTGACTTTGATGGTATCAAGTGGATTAAATGATCAATTAATAAGAGAAGTTAAAAAGTTATTCCCAACTCAAAGTATTAGTTTAAGATACAAAGATTTATCGTTATTAATAGATGAACAAAAAGCCAATCAAATGATTGATGAAACAATGTTAGGAGGTTATTTAAATATCTTAGGGTTAGAGATGATAGGAGTTAGCAATGAAGCCAACAAAGAAGATTATTTGTTTATTGGTGATCAATCGAAACTCATAATGCCTGAGATGACTTTATTAAAAGGTGAAATGCCTAAAAATTATAAAGAAGTATTAGTATCAAAAAATACATATGAACGTTTGTTTTTAAATGAAGAGTTTAATCATCAAAAAATATACGCTTTATATGATTATCAAGGAATGCAAAAGAAAGTTGAACTTGAGGTTGTAGGGATTGTTGATGAAAAAACGACTTTTGATACGATTTATAGAAACAGTTTAGCTGAGGTAGATTTGATTAAAGAATTGTATCATTTGGAGCATGTTCAAGGAGAATTTCTAATGTTGCACCCTAAAAATTCTGTGAGTGACACTTTAAAAGCATTTGAAAATAAATATCCGGATATGGAGTTTAAAGAAGTGGGAAAGGATATTGTTGAAAAGGTAAAAGAGGTGATTGAACAAATTAATTATTTTTTATATGGATTAACTGGGATTATTTTAATTAGTGTTTATTTACTGCAAGGAATGTCGGTGTATTTAAGTGTGATAGAGAAATTGAAAGAATTTGGATTACTACGTTTATTAGGATTGTCTAAAAAAAGAATGCTCCATTTACAATTAATAGAAGCATTGTTAATGAGTTTGCTGGGGATTATTATAGGAATTTTTTTAACAGAGGTATTTTCTGTACAAATTTTTAATTTATTTGAAAGTAGTTTAGGTTTTGAACTTAAACATGATTTGGGTATTTTAAGCATGATTTTAATGGTTTTGGGGTTATTATTTTTGAGTTTAGTGAGTGTGATTTATCCAATTATGATGACGAAACGTTATCAAATTTTAGATTTAATAAAAGAAAATGACTTGTAGACTTGCTTTTAATTTTTGGGTGTGGTATTCTAAAAAAGTATTAAAGTCGATGATAAGGAGTAGTAACTTTGAGTTTATGATAGAGAGTTGACGGGTGGTGGAAGTCAATATAAATAATAAGTGAACTCGCCTTGGAGATGGGTTTATGAATAAAGTAGTAAATCACGTGAATCTGCGTTAATGAATAGAGGGCATATTATTTTTTTAATATGAACTAAGGTGGTATCGCGATGAAGTCGTCCTTAGATGAGGAGCGATTTTTTTATTTAAAAGGGAGGAATTATTTATGCCGTTTAATCATCAAGAAATCGAAAAAAAGTGGCAAGAATACTGGGCTACACATGAAACTTTTAAAACTGATGTATGGGATTTTTCAAAACCTAAATATTATGCTTTGGATATGTTTCCATATCCGTCAGGTCAAGGATTACATGTAGGACATCCAGAAGGATATACTGCAACTGATATTATTTCAAGAATGAAAAGAATGCAAGGGTATAATGTATTACACCCAATTGGGTTTGACGCATTTGGATTACCGGCAGAGCAATATGCTATTCAAACCGGAAATCACCCAGAGGGATTTACAAACAAAAATATAAATACATTTACACATCAATTAAAAATGTTAGGTTTTTCTTTTGATTGGTCTAAATGTATTTCTACTTGCGAACCTAGTTATTATAAATGGACACAATGGATCTTTAAACAATTGTTTAATGATGGGTTAGCTAAATATGTAGATATTCCGGTAAACTGGTGTGAAGAACTTGGAACAGTTTTGGCTAATGATGAAATTATTGATGGCAAATCTGAACGTGGTGGGTATCCGGTAGTTCGTAAAAATATGAAACAATGGGTGATTGATATTCCATCCTATGCAGAAAAGTTATTAGAGGGATTAAATGAAATTGATTGGCCTGAATCAACTAAGGAAATTCAAAGAAATTGGATTGGAAAATCAACAGGGGCTCATGTTGAGTTTAAAGTTGAGGGATTTGATGATAAGTTTACTGTATTTACAACACGTCCGGATACTTTATTTGGAGCTACTTATTGTGTTTTAGCACCTGAACATGAATTAGTGAGTAAAATTACTACTGCTAGTCAAAAAGATGAAGTTAGAGCGTATAAAACAAAATGTGCTTCAAAATCAGATTTAGAACGTACAGAACTTAATAAAGAAAAAACAGGTGTATTTACTGGGGCTTATGCGATTAATCCGGTCAATCATAAAAAAATTCCAATTTGGATTGCTGATTACGTTTTAGCGACATATGGAACTGGAGCAATTATGGCTGTTCCCGCTCACGATCAACGTGATTATGAATTCGCTTCTAAATTTAATATTGAAATTATTCCAGTATTAGAAGGTGGAGATGTTACTCAAGAAGCATTTACAGAAGATGGAGTTCATATTAATTCAGATTTTCTTAATGGATTAAATAAAGAAGAAGCCATTGAAACAATGATTGAATGGTTAACACAACATCATTGTGGAAATCGTAAAGTTAATTATCGTTTAAGAGAATGGATTTTTGCGCGTCAAAGATATTGGGGAGAACCAATTCCAATTATCAATTTTGAAGATGGAAGTTCTGTAGCTTTATCAGATGAAGAGTTGCCATTAATTTTACCCCCACTAGAAGACTATTCACCTTCAAAAACTGGAGCTTCACCACTTGAAAAAGCAACAGAATGGGTTAATGTTGAAATAGATGGTAAAAAAGGAAAACGTGAAACAAGTACAATGCCAGGAAGTGCAGGAAGCAGTTGGTATTATATGCGTTATATCGATCCAACTAATGATAAAGCATTAGCAGATCCAAAATTATTAAACCATTGGTTACCTGTTGATTTATATGTCGGTGGACCAGAACATGGTGTCGGACACTTACTATATTCACGTATGTGGAATAGATATTTATACGATAAAGGAATGATTGAACATAAAGAACCATTTAAAAAATTATATCATCAAGGTATGATTTTAGGTGAAAATGGTGAAAAAATGAGTAAATCTAAAGGTAATGTGATTAATCCAGATGTTATCGTAAAAGAATATGGTGCAGATACATTACGTCTTTATGAAATGTTTATGGGACCGCTTGAAGCAAGTAAACCATGGAATGAAAATGGCGTTGAAGGTTCAAGAAGATGGTTGGATAGAGTTTATCGTTTGTTTGTGGAACAAGATAAATTATCAGATGAAAATGATGGTGCATTAGATAAAATTTACCATCGTACAGTTAAAAAAGTGACTGATGATTATGAAAGTTTAGGATTTAATACTGCAATTAGTCAAATGATGATTTTTGTAAATGAGGCCTATAAAACTAAAACTGTTTATAAACCTTATGCAGAGTCGATAATTAAAATGCTTTCATGTATTGCCCCACATATTTGTGAAGAAATGTGGCAAAAACTTGGACATACTTCAACAATTAGTTATGAGTCATGGCCAACTTATGATGAAGGTATGTTAGTTGATGAAACAGTTGAAATGGCAATTCAAGTTAATGGTAAATTACGTTCAAAAATTACTGTTAATAAAGACGAAGATCAAGATGTTGTTAAAGAAATGGCATTAAGTCAAGATAACATCAAAGCACATACTGAGGGTAAAAATATTGTTAAAGTGATTGTTGTGCCGAATAAAATTGTCAACATCGTTGTTAAATAAAGCAATAATGAAAAGATGTTAATATAATTGAATTAGCATCTTTTTTTGTGCAAAGGATTAAAGTTTAAAAAGATGGAGACTCACACCTTAAAATTTAATCCTATTTTATATTGACTTTTAAAATTATGAGAACTATACTCAATACTGTTTACAAGTAAACTATATGAAAAGAGGTGAACTCATGGTTAATGTTGAAACGATGTTAAGTTATTTCAACCAAATTCGTAAATTTTATGCTAATGAATTAAATGAACGATTAAAAGGAGAAAACTTTTCCCCTAATGAGATTTCAATTTTAATTTTACTTTCAAATAATAAAACGATTAATACAAGTAGTGCGTTAAGACTTGTTTTAGGTGTTTCTAAAGGATTGATTAGTAGAAGTGTAGATAATTTATTAAAAAAGAACATGATTATTTGTATTCAAGATCAAGACGATAAAAGAATACAACGTATTAAGTTGACTGAGCAAGCACGACCGATTTTAGAGAAAATAAAAAAAGAAGCACAAACGATAAATAAAGAAGTTTTATTTGATATTGATGAAAAAGAGATACTTCAAATGGAGGAAACAATATTGAAAATATTAAAAAGAATTAATGAAAAGGAGTGTAATAAAAATGAAATTAAAAATGTCTAAAGAAGTGGATTTAGGAAAAGAATCGGTGGGGAAATTATTGTTGATTTTAGCATTACCGGCAATTACTTCACAAGTCATTAACGCTTTATATAATATGGTTGATCGTATGTATATTGGGCATATTCCTAATATTGGTTCAGATGCCTTGACAGGAGTAGGGGTATGCTTTCCGATTATTATGATTATTTCAGCAACAGCCTTTCTTTTTGGAATGGGTGGTGCCCCTAGAGCAGGTATTTTTATGGGAAAAAAAGATAATGAAACGGCAGAACGTATTATGGGAAACTGTTTTGTCACTTTATCAGTAGTTTCAATTATCATGACTATACTTGTTTTAGCGTTTCAAGAACCGTTATTATATTTATTTGGTGCAAGTTCAAATACAATAGGTTATGCAAAACAATACATGACAATTTATGCAATAGGTACAATTTTTGTTCAATTAACATTAGGGTTAAATGCTTTTATTTCCACACAAGGTTTTTCCACAATAAGTATGTTAACTGTATTAATTGGTGCAATTACTAATATCATTCTTGATCCTATTTTTATTTTTGGATTTAGTTTAGGGGTTCAAGGTGCAGCTATTGCAACAGTAATTTCACAAGCGCTAAGTGCGGTTTGGGCGGTTTATTTCTTATTAAGCAAGAAATCTATTTTGCGATTAAAAAAAGTCAATTTTAAAATTGAAAAGGATATTATTTTACCTTGCATTGCTTTAGGAATTGCTCCTTTTGTGATGCAATCTACAGAAAGTATTTTAGTTCTATGCTTTAACACATCTTTATTAAAATATGGGGGTGATTTAGCCGTTGGTACAATGACAATTTTATCAAGTGTTATGCAATTTGCGATGTTGCCACTTCAAGGGGTCACGCAAGGCGGACAACCGATTGTTAGTTATAATTATGGGGCTAAAAAATTAGATAGAGTGAAAAAAGCATTTAAACTTCAAACAATTATTTGTTTTACTTATGCTGCTTTAATAGAATTAATTATTATGGTTGCTCCTTCATTATTGGTTTCAATTTTCACAAATGATCCTGAATTAGCCAAAATGTCAATATGGGCTTTAAGAATTTATATGGCAAGTGTGGCGTTAATGGGAATTCAAATCTCATGTCAACAAACATTTATTGCATTTGGAAATGCGAAAATCAGTGTGTTTTTAGCTTTCTTTAGAAAAATCGTTGTTTTAATTCCATTGATTTTTATCTTGCCAACGTTTATTGAAAATCAAGTATTTGCTGTATTTTTAGCAGAACCGATAGCAGATGCATTAGCAGTTTTAACGACAATTGTTTTATTTTATAGAGAAATGAAAACAATGATGTATAGTCATAATCAAAATACTTTTGATTAGTTTTATATTTCAAATTTTATGTGAGCTAGTCAAAAATGTTCTTATTTTTATAAATAATTTTTGAATTAAGTTATATTTTTATGAATAAAATTGATTTTTTATCGAATAATTTATTATAAAGCCATTATCAACTTGTCAACAATACATGAAAGTAGTATCATAAATGAAGAGGGGTGTCGTTATGAAAGTTATGGCATTAAATCTTCATTCATATCAAGAAGATCATCAAGATGAAAAATTTAAATGCATCGCTAAGAAAATTGTAGATAAAAAAATTGATGTGATTTGTTTTAGTGAAGCCTCGCAAAGGCTTACTACGCCACATATTAGTAAATATATTCGAGAGGATAATGCGCTTAAAATTATTTGTGATTATATTAATGAATTAAGTGATGAAACATATCAGTATGCGTGGGAATTATCTCACTATGGTTTTACAATATATGAAGAAGGAATTGGAGTTATTACACGTTTGCCAATTAAAGAAGTACAAAGTCGATATGTTTCGGCAGAAACTGATTTATTTAATTATAAAAGTCGTAAAGTATTAAAAGTATGTGTTGAATATGACAATGAAGAGATTAATATATTTTCAGTTCATTTAGGAATGGATGATGAATTAGAACCGTTTGATTTACAATTTAAAAAATTAGACAAGTGGGTTAAAGAACAAAATGGAAAATGTATCATGGCAGGAAGTTTTAATAGCGATGTATTAAGTGACGGTTATAATCAAATTATTTCTGCTCAATATACTGATCAGTATATTCAAGCGTTACCTGAAGGATTTAATGATTATACTTTTATTAATCCAAGTGGTTATGAATTTAGAAATTCAAAAGATATTAGAATTGATTACATCTTTACTTTAAATCAACCTTTTATAGCAATTGAAGCAGATCGTTTTTTTGATAAAGAAGAACGTGTTTCAGACCATGTGGCAGTATATGTTGATTTAAAAGCAGTATAATAAAAACGAACTTTCCTATTTTAGGGAAAGTTTTTTGATTTAAGTAGCTAATAAATTGGAAATTTAAACGATGAGTATTAATTTTAATATTAATGAGAGTTGAATAATCAAGTGACTTGGAGATGCATTATATACTATCTTTTTTGTGTGAAAAATAAGTCATGATTATTTGAGAACTTTAGAATTATTTTGTGAAATGATTTTTAAAATTTATATGTAAAGATTTAAGCTAGATACTCTTACTGTTTTAATTACATCATTATTTAATAACATCACTTTTTTATGTTTAGTCAAAAAAACTTACAAGTATTTAAAACCTTTTTTAAACTACACAATTATTAAAAATATTTTGATAAACATCCCAAAATAAAAAGTATTATAATATTTATTACTTCATAAAGTTTAAATAATGAAATGAATTTTTCTTTAATTAAAATCTGTATCTAGTGGATAACTAAATAAACTATATACTTACATGAGTTTAAAATAAAAAAATCGCACTTCATAGTGCGATTTTAAAATTATCCAAGTCTGTTATAGTATTCAACGATTAATGCTTCATTGATTTCTTGATTTAATTCAGATCTTTCAGGGAATCTTACATATTTTCCTTCTAATTTTTCTGCATCAAATTCAACAAATCCTGGAATATGAGTTGTAGCTTCAACACTAGCTTTAATTACAGCTAAGTTTCTTGATTTTTCTCTTACAGAAATCACATCTCCAATTTTAACTTGGTAAGAAGGGATATCTGCTTTTTTACCATTTACTAAGATATGACCATGGTTTACTAATTGTCTTGCTGCTCTACGAGTAGTAGCTAAACCTAATCTATAAACAAGGTTATCTAATCTTGATTCTAATAAACAGAAGAAATTATGACCTTTAATTCCATCCATTTTACCAGCTCTTTTAAATGTATTGTGGAATTGTTTTTCATTTACTCCATACATATTTCTAACTTTTTGTTTTTCAGCTAATTGAGCACCATACTCAGTTAATTTTTTTCTTTTTTGTCCATGTTGACCAGGTCCATAAGCTCTTCTGCTTAATTCTTTACCTGTTTCTAAAGTTGAAAATCCTAAATGTCTTGAGATTTTCCATTGTGGTCCAGTATAACGTGACATATTTAATCCTCCATCTAATATTGATTTAATTTTGCTTAAAGATTATTAGACGCATGATTCATATTAGCTGTGTTTGTATTAAGTATTTCTCATTGCAGCCAGATACTTTACAAACGTGGGTTTCGCCTGGTTACAAACGCATAACTAATAACATCATGTGCTGCCTCTTTTATAGCACTTAGATATAATACATTATTTTAAAATAATTTTCAAGAAAAATATAAAAGAATTAATGAAAGGATACTTTTTTTATGCTATAATCTTTAAAAGAAAAGAAGGTTAGGTGTGAGTATGCAAAAAATAATGGAAATTGTGGATCGAATTGGAAAGTTAAATCTTATTATAGCAGGAGTAATTTTTGCTGTATTAATAATCATATATTTTGTTTATCGTTCTATGCGTTTAAAAAAATACCGTAAAATTGTTTTAGCTTTAGAAGAATCAGTGAATTCTACCAAAAGTCTTCCGATTCAATATCGCTTAGGAAGAGTTAAAAAAATAGCTAAAAATGATGCTTCTTTAGTCGATAAATATAATTCTTTTTTAGAAAGATATAAAGAACTAGAAGATTACCTTGTTGAAAAAGTTACAGTGGGATTAAATGAGATAGATGAACAACTTTATTTTAGAAGATTAAAAAAAGCAAATCATCGTATTCAAGAATTAAATACTATTGTCGAAACATATCAACAAAATGCAAATGAATTGTTACAAGATATTGAAAATATAACAGAAATAGAAAATGTTCAAAGAGTTGCGATTATTAAAGTCAAAGAATCTTATCGTGAAATTTGTCATCAATTTGAAACTGTAAAATACAAAATTGATGAATATGTTCCATTAGTAGGAGAAACTTTGACGACACTAGAACAAGAATTTTCTGAAATGGAAGAAATGATGAATCATCAAATGTACGCCGAAGCTAAAATAAAATGTGATAAATTAGAAGAATCAGTGAATTTCTTAAGTATATGTATTAGAGATTTACCTACATATGTATCAATAGCACGTAATTATATTCCAAAACGTTTTAACGAAATTTCTAAAAAAATGGAAATAATGAATGAAGAAGGTTTTTGTTTAGAAAGATTAAATGCTTCAAAACGTTTTGAAAAAATGAATGAAGATTTAACTATTGTACTTGAAGATATTCAAACATTAAAAATTCAAGCAGTAGGTGAAAATTTAGAAAAAATTACAACAGAAATTAACGATTTAATTCACGATTTTGAATTAGAAGAAAACTCACACGAAGAATATTTAGCCATTTGGAAAAATATTTTCAACAAAATCAGTGACATTCATGAAGATTATAAATATGCATTAACAGAATATCGTAAATTAGATGAACGTTATGTTCTAGATGATCCTAAACTAGATATTGCACAATCCTATCCAACTTTAGATCGTATTTTAGAAGAAACAAAAGATTTAGAACATTTAATTCAATCTAAAGACTTTTCCTATTCAAATGTTGTTGAAACATTAAAAGACTTACTTAGAAAAGGAGAAGGATATGAAACCCATTTACGTTATTTCTTTTCTAAACGTGATGAGTTATATTTAACTGAACAACGTGCCGTTGATGAATTAGATAGCATTAACATTGTTTTACTTGAAATTAAATCAGAAATTAAAAATACTAATTTACCGGCAATTTCTAAAGAATATAAAACTTATATTGAAGAAGCCTATCAACGTTCTGATCGTATTCAAAAATTACGTAATCAATTGCCAATCAATTTATATGAACTCACACATCAAGCCGATGAAGCACGCGATATTATTTATAAACTTTACGAAAATGTTCATAATTTAGTCACAACAGCTCAAATGGTAGAAGAAACAATTATGTTTGGTAATCGCTATCGTTCATCATTTTTAGAGGTTAATACTGAATTAACTAAAGCAGAAATATTATTTAGAAATGGTGATTATTCAGAGGCGTTAAAAATTGCTGTTGCAATTGTTGAAAAAATTCAACCAGGATTTAATCAGCAATTATTATCAAAACAACTAAAGAGTCCTACAAAAGCGTAGGATTTTTTCATTAAAGATTAAAGTCCTATCAAAAATTGCATATAATAAAGTAGAAATGGGGAGATAAAATGATTTATTTAGATTATAGTGCAACAACACCATTAAATCATGATGTATTAGAAACGTATTATAAATTATTAAACGAAAAATTCGCTAATCCAGATTCAATTCACCAATTAGGATTAGAAACAGAAAATTTAATGAGCAAATCAAGAGAATTGATTGCAAAAATGTTAAAGGTTAAATATAATGAGATTATTTTTACGAGTGGGGCTAGTGAATCTAATAACATGGCTTTAAAAGGTGTGGCTTTTGCATATGCAAATCGAGGAAAACACATTATTACAACGACTTGTGAACATTCTTCAATTAGTGATACTTGTCATCAGTTAGAAAAAAACTTTGGGTTTCAGGTAACTTATATCAATGTTAATAAAGAAGGAATGTTAGATTTAGAACAGTTAAGATCTTCAATTCGCAAGGATACAATTTTAGTATCTATTATGCATATTAATAATGAAGTAGGTTTTATTAATCCAATTGATGAAGTGGTTAATATTGTTAAAGCGTGTAATCCACTCACTAAAATTCATGTCGATATGGTTCAATCTATTGGAAAAGTACCAATTGATTTAAGCCGTATTGATTTAGCAAGTTTTTCGGCACATAAAATTTATGGTTTAAAAGGAAGTGGATTGCTTTATAAAAAAACAGATTGCCAACTATTACCATTAATTAATGGTGGACAACAAGAATTTCATTTACGAGCAGGAACGAGCAATGTTTTTACGAATATTGTTTTAGCAAAAACAATACGTTTAGCACTAGAAAACCTTGAAGAAAAATTGCAATATGTGTTAGAATTAAACGCATATTTAAAAAAAGCATTATTAAATATGCAAGGAGTAGTTATTAATACACCACATAAAAATGGCTCACCTTATATTTTAAATGTCTCTTTTATTGGCTATAAACCAGAAGTCTTTGTTCATGAATTAGAAAAATATGAAATATATATTTCTACTCGCTCAGCATGTAGTACAAAATCACTGAATATTTCAAAAACTTTAAAAATGATGGGTGTAAGTGATGAAATTGGAATGAGTGCTGTGCGTATTAGTCTATCTGCTTTAACGACCAAAGAAGAAATCAATACATTCATAGAAGCTATTAAAAAAACAATGAAAACATTAAAGAAACAGAGGTAACACAATGAAGTATGATCATATTTTAGTTCGCTTTGGCGAATTGACAACCAAAGGTAAAAATCGTAAAACGTTTATTAATAAATTAGTTCAAAATGTAAAAGTTGCTTTAGAAAACTTTGAGACTTTACAATACAACAAAACATTTGATCGTTTATATATTATTCTAAACGATGAACCCCAAGATGAAGTGATTGAAAAGTTAAAAAAGGTATTTGGAATTTATTCTTTTTCTTTAGCGATTAAAGTTGAAACAGATTTAGAACAAATTAAACAAGCAAGTGAATATATTATCAATCATAGTGAAGGACAATCATTTAAAATTGATACAAAGCGAAATGATAAAGAATTCCCATTAAAGTCACAAGAAATTAATCGTATTATTGCAGGACATATTTTTAATCATTGCTTAAAACCATTACACGTTGATGTTCATCAACCAGATATTTTAATTAAAATCGAATTACGTCATGATTATTCTTATATTATGAATAATGTCATACTAGGTGCTGGTGGGTATCCTGTTGGAATGGGTGGAAAAGCTTTATTAATGCTTTCAGGTGGTATTGATTCACCTGTAGCAGGTTATTTAACTTTAAAACGTGGTGTTGTCATTGAGTGCATCCATTTTTCTTCACCACCATATACAAGTGAACGTGCTAAAGAAAAAGTGATTAAATTAGTTGAAAAGTTAACAGACTATTCGCCAACGATTAAACTTCATGTTGTACCATTTACAGATTTGCAATTAAAAATTTATGAACACTGTGATGAATCATATGCAATGACTTGTATGCGTAGAATGATGTATCGCATTGCTCAAAAAGTTGCGTTAAATAATAATTGTTTAGTTTTGGCTAATGGCGAAAGTATAGGTCAAGTGGCTTCACAAACTTTAGAAAGTATGAGTGTGATTAACAGTGTCACTTCAATGCCAATTATTAGACCAGTAGTATGTATGGATAAATTAGAAATTATAGACATCGCTAAAAAAATTGATACTTATGATATTTCAATTGAACCTTATGAAGATTGTTGTACAATTTTTACACCTAAGCAGCCAGCAACAAAGCCTAAAAAATATCGTGTAGAGGAATATGAAAATAGTTTTGATTTTGAAAGTTTAGTTGATGAATGTATTAATCACACAGAAACGTTATTGATTAAAGCTAAAAATAAAGTTCAAGAAAATAATGATTTATTTTAAAACAAAGTATTTGGATTTTATAAAACATAAAATTCAAATACTTTTTTTAATTGTCAAAAAAAATCCAAACTAAGTTGGATTCATCTAATAATTGTTTTTTCTAAACGTTCTTTTGTAACTAAAGGAAAACGAATTTTATAGTTTTTTTGATTTGCCATAAAACTTAAAGTATGTTTTTCATATTTAACGTGTCGAAGTCTGTTCACACGAATTAATTCGTCTCTAAAAATAATTGTTTTTTTGCTGACAAAAACCCAACGGTTTAAATGCAAATAGACTAAAATTAAACAAACTAATTGTAATAATGAAGCCAAACTTTCACTGACTACTTTAAAAGGAATAAAAATTGATGCAATAACTAATATATTGAAGAAATAAACTTCTAAACGTTGATACCAATATAATTCTCTTTTGATAGTTCGATCTTGTTGTAATAGTTTTCGTGTTTTGGAGTAGTCATAGAAATAAACACCGACTGTACATATCTTTAAAAGTATTAATGCAATTTTATGAAACATCGATTCACCTACTTTCAAGAAATATTTTAACATAATTTTAAAAAAATAAGTATATAAAATTGAAATGGATACAAAATAATCTTGTAAGGCAGGTGAGAACAAATGAAACAATACTCAGATAACTCAAATAACTCTAAAAGCTTAGTTGTACCAGGAGCTAAAAATGCAGTTGATCAAATGAAATACGAAATCGCTAATGAATTTGGTGTGACTTTAGGTGCTGATACGACAGCTAGAGAAAATGGTTCTGTTGGTGGCGAAATCACAAAAAGATTAGTCAAAATGGGACAAAATCAAATTAAAGGTCAATAATTTTAAATGACTAAAGAGTTATAGCTGATAGTAAATAACTATTGGCTATAACTCTTTTATTTTCAAAAAATTGTAAAATAGTTGTAAAAGTTGTCTGTTTTATGGATAATTATAACATAAAAATAATGGAGGAAAAATTATGTCAATGATTATTGCTGTTAATGCAGGAAGTTCATCACTGAAATTCCAATTATACAAAATGCCTGGTTATCAGGTAATTACTCAAGGAGTAGTTGAAAGAATAGGTCAGGAGATCGGAAATGTTGTGATTAAACATCATGGTCAAAAGAATTCGTACCAACAACCTTTCCCAACACATAAAGAAGCGGTAGAATGTGTATTGAAACTTTTAATTGAAAATAAAATTATTAACTCGCTAGATGAAATTGTGGCTTGTGGACATCGTGTAGTTCATGGTGGCGAATATTTTAGCCATTCGGTAATAGTAGATGAAGAAGTAGAACGAAAAGTAGAAGAATTGAGTGAGTTAGCGCCTTTACATAATCCTGCTAACTTAATTGGGTATCGTTCATTTAAAGAGGCTTTACCAAATGCTAATCATGTGTTTGCTTTTGATACGGCTTTTCATCAAACATTAGATGATGAACGTTATTTATATCCTTTACCTTATGAATATTATGAAGATTTTAGAGTTCGTAAGTACGGCTTTCATGGATTAAGTCATTTATACGTTTCACAAAAAATTATCGAATACTTAGGACATCCAAAACACTCACGTATTATTGTGTGTCATTTGGGAAATGGTGGCAGTGTTTCGGCAATTGAAGATGGAAAATGTATTGATACATCAATGGGATTTACACCTTTAGCAGGGGTAATGATGGGAACAAGAACTGGTGATGTAGACCCTTCAATAATGCCATATTTATGTGAAAAACTTAATAAAACACCACAAGAAATGTTAGAAATTTATAATAAAAAATCTGGAATGTTAGGAGTCTCTGGTATTTCTTCAGATTCAAGAGATATTGAAAATGCATTGTTTAAAGATGGTAATGAAAGAGCATTGAAAACAGGATTGCTATATGCCCGTATTGTTTCAAAATATATCGGAAGCTATGTAATGGAACTAGGTGGTGTAGATGTTATTGCTTTTACGGCAGGAATTGGAGAAAATGTACCTTATTTAAGATCTTTAATTATTGATAATGTCTCAAGAGCATTAGGGTGTCATTTAGAATATGAATTAAATTATGATAAAGAAAATGATGAGATGCGTACTATTTCAAAATCAACCTCACAAGTTGAAGTAATGGTAGTACCAACTAACGAAGAATTAGTGATTGTTCAAGATACCGTTAAATTATTAAACTTAGAATAGAGGGATAAAATGAACATATTTAATCTTATTAAAAATTATCAAAAAGTATGTATTTATCGTCATGTTAATCCTGATCTAGATGCTTTAGGCTCACAATATGGTATGGCTTATATCATTAAACAACTATTTCCAGATATTAAAATATGTATTAAAGGGGAAGTAAACGAAGAATTGCTTAAAAAATTGCCAATCGATGAACAGTTTGATCAATTTAATGAATTAAGCGATTGTTTAGCGATTATTACCGATACAGCCAACAAAGAAAGAATTGATGGTAACGATTATCAATTGTGTAAAGAAATTTTAAAAATAGATCATCATATTGTGGTCGATAGTTATGGAAATTACAATATCGAATTTCCTCAAAAATCATCAGCCAGTCAAATTGTTGTGGAACTATTTCAACAATATCAAACAGTTAAATTAAACATCAAAGCAGCAAGTTGTTTATATATGGGAATGATTGCAGACTCTAATCGTTTTATGTATAGCAGTACAGATGCTTCGACTTTAAAAAGTGCTGCTTATCTTTTAGAGTGTGGAATTAATATTGAAATTTTACATCAACAAATGTATATGAGAAAAGAAGCGGATTTAAAAATACAACAATATATTTTAAATCATTATGATCATAATGATTTAGGGATTGCTTATTATGTTTTAAGTCAAATTGATTTAGAAAAATTAAATATTACTCGATCACGCGGTTCTGATTTTGTTAATCTTTTAGCTAATATTGAAGAATATCAAATATGGTTAGCAGTAACTGAAAATGTAGAAAATAATACATGGCGTGTTAGTATGCGTAGTCGTCAAATACCAATTAATGAAATTGCTGCGAAGTTTAATGGTGGTGGCCATCAATTAGCCAGTGGAGCAACATTAAATAACTTTGAAGAATTAGACTTATTAATTGAAGAGTTGGAAAATGCAATTAGGAAGTATCAATAATAGATACTTCTTTTTTACTTGAATAGAGTTAGAAATATTTTAAATCATAAACATACTTCTTTTCATGGATAAATTAAGTTATAATAGTCATATAGAGTTCAAATTAAACTTTTATAATAACTCTAGGAGGGTTGAGTATGAAAATTAAAGTTTTAGTTGTTGATGATGAGGTTCACATTCGTGAATTGATAAAATTCTATTTAAATAAAGAAGGATATGAAATTAGAGAAGCCAATAACGGTCAAGAGGCATTAGAAATCATTGAAAATGAATATATTGATTTAGCGATTGTAGATATTATGATGCCTATTATGGACGGTTATGAATTTGTTGAAAAGATGAAAGAAATACGTGATATTCCCGCAATTATGTTGACTGCAAAAGGAACTTCAGAGGATAAATTAAAAGGATTTGATTTAGGGGTAGATGATTATGTCGTTAAACCATTTGATGCTTCGGAATTAATGGCACGTGTTAAAACTATTTTAAAACGATATAGTGTCAATGCTAAAAATATTATTACGATTGGTCATACAACTTTAGATGGTGATAAATATGAAATTAATTATAATGGTCAAATTATTCATTTACCACTAAAGCAATTTGAATTAGTTTTTGAACTAGCTAAAAAACCTAATCAAATTTTTTCAAGAGAGCAATTAATTGAACGCATTTGGGGTATGGATTATGATGGATTTGATCGTACTGTTGATGTTCATATTAAACGCATTCGTGAAAATTTAGGTCACATTCCTGATTTTAAAGTAGTGACAGTAAGAGGTCTTGGCTATAAAGTCGAAGTAGAAAATAACGGTTAGTCAAATGAAATCAATATATGGAAAAATTATCTTGGGATTTTTAGTCAGTATTTTAATTAGTTTCTCATTTGCTGCTTATTTTATGCTTAAAAATAACAGTGAAGAGTTATCAGAATTTACTGAAACAGAACTTAATAATGCAGCGACTTTAGTTAAAGGTGAATTAGAAGGTTTTAGTAGTGTAGATGAAAATAAAATAAACGAGATTGTCGATACTTTAGGAGTTGGAATATTATTGTACCAACCAGAAGTTGGTGAAAAAACATACGGACAATTTCGACGTAATGATTTTGTTGATGAAAAAATTAAGGAGTTATATCAAGATGAATCTAAGCAAACTAATATTCGAGGCTCAAGGTTTCAAACAATAGGCAATATTATTACAATTAATGGTGAGGATTGCTATTTATTTGTTCAAAAAGATATTTCAAAGCAAGAATATATATTTAAACATTCAGCCTTTATGGCAATTGGTTTTATTTTTATTGTTGGAAGTATTGTTTTTTTAATTATTGCAGATATTATTGTTAAACCAATTGCTCGTTTAACTAGAGCAACACAAGAACTTGCTAAAGGCAATTACAACATTACTGTCAATTACGAAGGTAATGATGAGATGGGAAAACTCAATCGAAGTTTTAATCTCATGGCTGCACAACTTGCTAAAACAGAACAAACTAGACAACAATTTATCTCTGATGTATCACACGAATTTCAAACTCCTTTAACGTCAATTAAAGGCTTTGCAACGATTTTAAAAGATGAAAATTTAACGGAAGAACAACGTACTAAATATGCAGATATTATTTTATTTGAATCACAACGTTTATCACAGTTGAGTAAAAATATGTTGCAGTTAACTTTATTAGAAGGCGAAGACATTGAGTTAAATATAGAAACCTATTCATTGACGCAACAATTACAACGGGTGATTTCTTCTTTAGAAGAATCAGCAAAATCAAAAGATATTGATATTGAAGTAAATTTTCCTAAAAAAGAAGTTATTATTGCGGGTGATCAAAATAGATTAGAACAAGTATGGATTAATTTATTAAATAATGCGATTAAATATACAAATGAAGAGGGTTATATTTCAGTCAATTTAAAACGTACAAGTAAAGATGTTGAAGTGATGATTAGTGACACAGGAATAGGAATTGATGAAGATGGGTTACGTCATATTTTTGAAAGATTTTATCGTGAAGATAAAGCTAGAGCAGTCGGTGGAAATGGACTTGGATTATCGATTGTTAAAAGTATAGTTGAATTGCATCATGGAAGTGTGAATGTAAAATCACAAAAAGATGTCGGTTCTGAGTTTTATGTCACTTTACCTTGTGAAAGAACAGGAATAAAAGAAGTGTTTAAATCTTATCGTAAAGAATAAGGGCTTTTAGTAAAACAAGTCACTAAAAGCCTTTTATATGCAATATTATCGGAAAAATATCGGTGTAAAAGGCAATAAACTCATAAATTCTTTTATTTTATTGCTATTTATTATATAATAATATACTGAAACAAAGGGGTGAGCTGATGTATTTAAAAAGAATAGAATTGCATGGTTTTAAATCATTTGCAGATAAAGTTAATTTAGAGTTTCAACAGGGAATTACTGGAATAGTAGGACCAAATGGTTGTGGAAAAAGTAATATCACTGATGCAATTCGCTGGGTTTTAGGAGAACAGTCAGTCAAATCACTTCGTGGAAGTTCAATGAGTGATGTCATTTTTGCCGGTTCACAAGATCGTAAACCACAAAATGTCGCAGAAGTGACATTAGTGTTTGATAATAGTGATCATCATCTTAAAAGTGATTATGAAGAAGTTGAAATTACACGTCGAATTTATCGTCATAATAACGAAGGGGAATATTTGTTGAATAAACAACCTTGTCGTTTAAAAGATATTGTAGATTTAATTATGGATACCGGCTTAGGACGAGATTCTCTATCAATGATTTCACAAGGGAATATCTCATCATTTGCAGATTCTAAACCTGAAGATCGTCGTTTAATGTTTGAAGAAGCAGCAGGAGTGGCAAAATATAAGAAACGTAAAAATGAATCTTTACGTCGTTTAGAAAAAACAACTGATAACTTAAATCGTATTCAAGATATTGTCGCAGAATTAGAAAAACAAATCGGACCTTTAAAAAAGCAAAGCGATAAAGCGACTAAATATTTAGAGTTAAGAAAAGAATTAGAAAAAATTGAAATCAGTTTAATTATTAACGAGGTAAATGAATTAAAAGAAAATTTTGATACTTTAAAACAAAGTATCAGTGAATTAGAACAATTTGATCAACAGTATTTAGCGGATTTATCTTCCAAAGAAGCGGTGATTGAAAGCAAAAAAAATAAAATGCTTTTACTTGATAAAGAAATTAACGAATTGCAAGAAAAATTAATGTATGCAATGGAAGAAGTAAATGTACTTAATGCTAATAAAGTACAAATTGATGAAAAACGTAAACATATTGTAGAAAGTCAATCTAATGAAGATATAGAAAATAAACTCATTTCATTAAAACAAATGTTAACTGATGTTTTAAATGAATACAACAATCGTGTTGAACGTTATGAAATTTTAGAAAAAGATGTTTCTTTAACTGAAAAGAAGCGCCAAGATACACAAATGAAAATAGACCAATTGCGTGGTTTAATAGAACAACAAAACTCAAAATATAATGGTTTAAGAGTTAAAAAGACGATGCTTAAAGAACAATTAGAAGATCGTTCACATTATAACTATGGTGTTAAAACAATTTTATCAACTAATCTTAATGGAATTATTGGAATAGTTGAACAGATGATTGTTCCTAAAGAAAATTATGAATTAGCAATTTCAACTGCTTTAGGATCAGCGATGCAGTTTGTTTTAACAAAAGATCAATCTAGTGCCAGAAATGCAATTAGTTATTTAAAACAAAATAGAGCCGGACGTGCAACATTTTTACCTATCGATTCCCTTTCAAAAAGAACGGTGCGTGATGAGCATTTATTAGTTGCTCAAAATACGATAGGATTTTTAGGGATTGCCAGTGATTTTGTGGAATACAATCCACGTTATCAACTAGTTGTTTCAAACCAATTAGGAAATACATTGATTACAGATACCATTGAAACGGCAAATCATTTAGCTAATGCTTTATATTATCGCTATAAAATTGTCACTTTAACAGGTGATGTTGTAAATGTTGGAGGTTCAATGAGTGGGGGACAAAGTCGCAAGTATCAGACTCCCCAAACTTCTAAAAAAGAATTAGAAAAAATTGAAGTGGATATTAACCAACATGAAAAAAATATTCTTGTTTTAAAAGGACAACTCAATGAACTTGAAACAAGCTTTAAAGAATATGGGAATATTTTATTACAAAAGAAAATATCTTATGCGCGTATTGAAGAAGAAGTGAGTCAAAAATTAAATGAATTTAATAGTTTGAAAACACAATTTGAATCACTTTCAAGTGAGAAATTAGAGATGGCACAAATTCTTGAAGGGCAAGTTGATAGTGATATTATCAATCAATTAAACGAAGCAATTAAAAAACGAGATGAACTGACTGAACAAATTAAAATCAAACGTGAAATACGTATGAGTTATGTCAATGATAATGATGTATTAGAAAACGAAGTACGAGAACTTAGAAAATTAACAAGTGATGTTAAAAATAGACTCATGAACACACGTATTGAATTTACAAAAGTTGAGGCTTCTTTAAATAGTAAATTATCTTATCTAACCGAAGAATATAAAATGACTTTTGAGTACGCAGTTGAAAATTACAGTAATGTAAAAGTGACTGACGATGCTCGTAGTGTTGTGTTTACTTTAAAAAGTGAAATTAATCGTTTAGGGAATATCAATCTTGATGCGATTAATGAATATCAAGAAGTCAGTGAACGCTATGAACATTTGAATACGCAAAGACTTGATTTGATAGAAGCGCAAAATAGCTTACTCAAAGCCATTGATGAGATGGACGAAGTCATGGTTCAAAAATTTGATGAAACATTTCATGAAATTAATCATCAATTTAACGAAGTATTTAGAGCATTACTAGGCGGTGGAAAAGCTATGCTTAAATATACAGATCCTGATAATATATTAGAAACCGGAGTGGATATTGATGTTCAACCACCGGGTAAATCAGTTCAAAATATTTCACTTTTTTCAGGTGGGGAAAAAGCTTTGATAGCCATTTCATGTTTATTTGCCATTTTAAAAGTTAGACCGGTTCCAATGTGTATTTTAGATGAGGTCGAAGCGGCTTTAGACCAAGCGAATGTGGAAAGATTTGCAAAATATTTAAAAGAATTTGAAGAACAAACACAATTTATCGTTGTTACCCATAGACCAGGAACAATGGAGCAGTGTGATATATTATATGGGGCAACAATGCAACAAAAAGGTGTTACAAAATTAATTAGTGTAAAATTTGAAGATGTTGCATCAAAGGAGGAAAATTAAATGGGATTTTTTGATAAAATCAAAGAAAAATTAGTTGGAAAATCAGCCAAGCAAAACGAAAAATATGTCGCGGGATTAGATAAATCAAATGCTTCTTTTTCAGATAAAATTAACCAATTAGCCGCTCGTTTTAGAGAGATTGATGATGACTATTTTGAAGAATTAGAAAATATTTTGATCATGTCTGATGTTGGGGTTAATATGGTGATGAAAATTGTAGATGAAATTAAAAAAGAAGTTCGTTTACAAGGAATTACTAATCCAAATCAAATTAATGATATTATTATTGATAAAATGTTTGTCATTTACGCTAATGATGGTTATATGACAAATGAAATTAACTATCAAGAAGATGGACTGACAGTCATTTTAATGGTAGGGGTTAATGGGGCAGGTAAAACAACAACTATCGCTAAATTAACTCATATGATGCAAGCAATGAATAAATCAGTGATGTTAGTGGCTGGAGATACATTTAGAGCCGGAGCGATTGATCAATTAGCAAAGTGGGCTGATCGTTTAAATGTAGACATTGTTAAGGGGAAAGTTGGTGGAGATCCATCGGCTGCAGTATATGATGGAATTAAACAAGCCAAAGAAAAAAAAGTCGATGTGTTAATTATTGATACAGCTGGACGTTTACAAAATAAAGTTAATTTAATGAATGAATTAGAAAAAATGAACCGTATTATAAAACGTGAAATTCCTGATGGTCCTCATGAAACATTGTTAGTCATCGATGCAACGACTGGACAAAATGGGGTTAGTCAAGCTACTGAGTTTGCAAAAATCACTGATATTACAGGTATTGTTTTAACAAAAATGGACGGTACTGCTAAAGGTGGAATTGTTTTATCAATTAAAGATAGTTTAAATATACCGGTTAAATTTATTTGTTTTGGTGAACATATGGATGACTTACAAACATTTGATTTAGAGCAATATATTTATGGTTTATGTAAAAACTTAATGGGTGAGTAATAATGAATTCATTAGAAAAAACAAAACGTATCAATATGTTAATGGATTTATATGGTGAATTATTGACTGAAAAACAATATACCTATCTTATTTATTACTATAACGAAGATTATTCATTATCAGAAATTGCTGAAGAATTTAGTGTTTCAAGAAATGCAGTTCATGACAACCTCAAGCGTGCTGAACATATTTTAGAAGATTATGAAAGTAAACTGCATTTATTAGAAAAACATACACAACGATTAAAATTAATTCAAGAAATTGAAACATTTGAAAATCAAGATCATCAACAATTATATGATTATTTAGAAAAAATTAAAAATTTATAGGAGGCTTAAACATGGCATTTGAATCATTATCAGAACGTTTGCAAGGATCGATTAAAAAGATTCGAGGGCAAAGTCATTTAACTGAACAAAACATGGATGAAATGCTTCGTGAAATACGTTTAGCGTTATTAGAAGCAGATGTTAACTTTAAAGTTGTAAAAACATTTATTCAAAATGTAAAAGAAAAAGCATTGGGACAAGATGTTTTAAGTTCACTAACACCAGGACAAATGGTCGTTAAAATTGTTCATGAAGAATTAGTTGAATTATTAGGAACGACTGTATCAGAAGTTAATTTTGATAAAAAACCAACGATTATTATGATGGTTGGGCTTCAAGGGGCAGGTAAAACAACAACTACCGGAAAAATTGCTAACTTAATTCGTAAAAAATATAGTAAAAAACCATTATTAGTAGCAGCCGATATTTACCGTCCTGCAGCTATTGAACAGTTAGAAACTATTGGAAAACAGTTAGATGTACCGGTTTTTTCTAAAGGAACAGATATAAAACCTGAACAAATTGTCACTGAAGCACTAGAGTTTGCTAAAGAAAACAACAATGATGTCATTTTTATCGATACAGCCGGACGTTTACATATTGATGAAGTATTAATGGACGAGTTGTTAAATATTAAAAATATTGCTCATCCTGATGAAATTTTATTAGTTGTAGATGCATTAACTGGTCAAGATATTGTGAATGTTGCAAGTAGTTTTAATGAAAAACTTTCAATTACAGGTGCCGTTTTAACAAAATTAGATGGTGATGCACGAGGTGGTGGTGCATTATCAATTCGTCATATTACTAATGTACCAATTAAATTTATCGGTACAGGTGAAAAATTAGATGCATTAGATTTATTCTATCCTGATCGTATGGCAGATCGTATTTTAGGTATGGGAGATGTCATGTCTTTAATTGAAAAAGCACAAGATGTTATTGATGAAAAGAGTACCAAAAAATCTTTAGACCGTTTAACATCAGGACAATTTGGTTTAGATGATATGCTTGAACAATTAAAGCAAGTTCAAAAATTAGGACCTATTTCAGGAATTTTAAAAATGATTCCGGGAATGGGAGCAAACATGCCAAAAATCAATGATGAAGATACCAATAAAGAGATGAAACGTACAGAAGCAATTATTAATTCAATGACTAAAGCAGAAAGACGTGATCCATCAATTTTAAATGCTAAACGAAAACAAAGAATTGCTGCGGGTTGTGGAATGCAAGTGGCAGATATTAACCGTTTATTAAAACGTTTTGAACAATCAAAAATGTTAATGGAAAATATGACACGTATTAATCCGATGACAGGTATGATAAGTGGTAAACCTAAAAAATCAAACTTTGTTCAACCAAATCGTAAAAAAGAAAGACACAAAAAGAAAAAGAAAAAATAACAAATGATTAAATTAAATTGCATTTTTTTAAATAGTGTAGTATAGTTAAGTTGTTGGAGACAACATATTTTATTGAAAGGTTTAGGTATTATTAATGGCAACAGGAAAAGTAAAAATGTTTAACAAAGAAAAAGGATTTGGATTCATTATCATGGATGGTGGAGATAAAGATGTATTCTTCCATTATTCACAAATCGTTCAAGAAGGATTCAAAACTATTGATGAAGGTCAATTAGTTGAATTCGATCTTGTTGAAGGAGATCGTGGATTACAAGCTCATAACGTAGTTAAATTATAAAAAAATGAAAAAATCACCTGAGGGTGATTTTTTTAATAATAAAAAATTACCCATTTTAATGATGAGTAATTTTTAAACGTGGTCTTAATGCTAAATAAAGAACAGTTGCAATTATAATTGAGGTGATTGCATTAATAAAAGTAGTTCCAGTAGACCATGCAGCAAATATTTTAGCGACAGTATAGCCAGTTTTAATAATGTAATTATTGTAAATAAAAGAAACAAGCGGATCAAAAATGACATTAAATAACATTCCACAACTACTTGCAATAATAGTCCATTTTAATATATATTTACGATCATTTGAATGAGTGATTTTTGCGATATGATGGGCAACAAAGCCAGTAATCAAACCAATACATAGTTTTAAAATAAATGTTTTAGGTGCTGAAATGACATATTGTGGTACCATTAAATCAGCAATTGTCATTCCAATTGCACCGGCTAAGCCTCCTTTGAGTCCACCTACTAATAAAGCTGCTAAAACTAGAAAGGCATTTCCAAAATGCACTGCAGTAGTTCCTGCCGGCAAAGGAATATCTATTCTTAGATATTCAAAACCAATAAAACTTAATGCACATAACAAAGCTGAAATTGCTAATGATTGAACAGAATTTTTCTTCAATTGATTCTCCCCCTTTAATAAATATGTTATAATTAAACCACTAAATTGTATATATTAAAATATACAATTCATCAAAAAATAAAGGGGACAGTTATGATGAAATATCAAATACTTTATGAGAAAATTAAAAACGACATTTTAAATTCTAAATATGAATATCAAGAACGCATTCCCTCAATTCGCCAAATGGTTCATCAAACGGGGTATTCAAAAACTACAGTGGAAAGTGCTTATTTGCAGTTACTAGCAGAGGGATATATTCAATCCATCAATAAATCCGGTTATTATGTTGATGTGAAAGTTCAAGACATTACAAATGTTAAAATTTTAAATAATAATGATAATCAAGAACGCAAAATACATTATCCTTATGATTTTTCAGGGAGGTCAGTTGATCAACAGTCTTTTGATTTAACATTATGGCATAAATATTTAAAAAAAGTTATTCAAGAAGAAAATGAGTTATATGACTATGGTAATCCTCAAGGGGAACTTACTTTAAGGAGAAATCTTTGTAAGTATACCTTATCTAAAAGAGGAGTAGAAACACTTCCTTCACAAGTGTTTGTTGGTTCAGGGTTTCAATCATTAGTACATATTATCTGTGGAGTATTTGATGATTTAGTTAAAATTGCCATGCCAAAATCAGGATTTATTTATGCGATGCAAGTTTTCATTGATTATCATATACAAATTGAATGGATTGAAGAAGATGAAGAAGGGATTATTGTAGAGAATTTAAAAGATAAAAATGTACAATTAATTTATATTAATTCATCTTCTTCTGGAAAATATGCAAAACCTTTATCCATTTCACGACGCATGGCATTGATTGAGTATGCTAAGAAAAATGATATTTATATTATTGAAGATGATCATAACGGGGAATTGCGTTACCAAGTACGACCAATTGAAGCGATGCAAAAACAAGCAACTGAATATATTATTTATATAGGCTCTTTTTCAAAGTTGTTAATTCCCTCAATTCGTTTATCGTATATGGTAATGCCAATTAAAATAGTCGAAAAATATCAAGTTAAAAAAAATAATTACCATCAAACTGTATCTAAGTTTGAACAACTTGCTTTAAATTATTATATTGAAGATGGTGCATTAGATCGTCAATTAAAAAAATTAAGACGTTTGTATTTAAATAAAAGTAAATTAATGTTGGAATGTATTGAACGTTATTTGAATTGCTCATCGGTTATTTTAGAAGAAACTGCATTAAGAGTTAAAATTAAATTAACAGACGATTTTGATTTAAAAGCTTATTGCCAAAGTGCTAATGAGCATGGAATTGCTTTTTTAGTTGAAAATGATGAAATAATTTTATCTTTTTCAAGCATTTCATTTGATCGTATAGAAGAAGGAATTAAGCAATTGAGTATTATAAAACCCAAGAGTTAATTTTCTTGGGTTTCTAAATGTGTAATATCTAAATACTGAGGAATACCATTTTGATATGGAACACTTACTTCTCCAACAATTAATGGGGCTAAATATTCATATAAAGAAGGCATAATATCATTTCCTTTTTCATTAATCCATTCAACTGGAACTTTCTTTTCTAAATTAGCGGCATTACTTACGTCAATAGCGTCAATTTCAATTTGATAATCAGGTGTATTTAAACGTTTAAATACCATCATTTTTCCTGTTTCGTTATTAATTGCGTGTTTAACAGCGGCTTTACCAATTTCAAAAGATTCGTTGTTATCTGTTAAACTTGCACAGTGCATAGCACAACGTTGTAATACATTTAATTCAATACTTCTAACTTTACAATGGAACGCTTGAAAAGCAATTGTTTCTAATACTTTAGCAGTTCCTGAATGAATAATATGTCCAAAAGCATCTTTTTTAGTATAACGTGAATCTTGGTCTAAATAGTTACCATCTTTATCTTTAATTCCTTCAGAAACAGCAATGACTACTCCACGTTTACGTTTAAATACTTCACCAATTGCTTCGACAAATTTTTCTTTATCAAATACGACTTCAGGCAAATAAATTAAGTCAGGAGCTGTGTTGTAACTATTACGTGCTAAAGCAGCAGCAGCAGTTAACCATCCGGCATTGCGTCCCATTATTTCAACAATTGTAATTGATTGTAATTGGTAAATCATACTATCATGGGCAATTTCAAGTAATGAAGTTGCGACATATTTGGCTGCAGAACCAAATCCAGGAGTATGGTCACTTCCCATTAAATCATTATCAATAGTCTTAGGAATCCCAATAATATTGACTTCCTTATTCATCATTTTAGCGTAGACAGATAGTTTTAAAACTGTATCCATAGAATCATTCCCACCAATATAGAAAAAATCAGTAATTTCTAATGTTTCAAAAATTTCAAATATTTTGGTGTAAACATCAGGACTTTCATCATATGAAGGGAGTTTGTAGCGACAACTTCCTAAATACATGGCAGGAGTTGCTCTTAAATTTTCTAAAGCCTCAGATGTATTGAACTTTTCATTTAAGTCCATATATTGTAAAGATAATAATCCTTTAATTCCGTTAATGGCACCATAAATTTTATTAAAATTTTCTTCCTGGCATTTAGCGATAACTCCAGCCAATGTGGCATTAATGGCTGCAGTAGGACCGCCAGATTGTCCGACTAAACAATTGCGTTTTTTCATAATGAACCTCCAATTTGTAATATCGCTAATATTGTAGCAAAATTGACGAACTTTGTCTAATTAAAAAAAGGCTTTCGCCTTTTATTTATTTTGATTTGGCACAGAGTCTTTTAATAAAACGTCATGTGCTCCTCCTTCAACGATACTTGTTGAAGAAACTAATGTAATTTTTGCCTTTTCTTGCAATTCAGCAATAGTTAAAGCCCCACAGTTACACATTGTTGATTTGACTTTATTTAAAGTTAATGCCACATTATCTTTTAATTTACCGGCATAAGGAACATATGAGTCTACACCTTCTTCAAAAGAAAGTTTAGCATCGCCACCCATGTCATAACGTTGCCAGTTACGCGCACGTGCACTTCCTTCTCCCCAGTATTCTTTCATATATTGACCGTTAATTACGACTTTATTTGTTGGTGATTCATCAAATCTAGAAAAATATCTTCCTAACATGATAAAGTCAGCACCCATTGCTAAAGCTAAAGTCATATGATAGTCATGAACGATTCCACCATCACTACAAATTGGAATATAAATTCCAGTTTCTTCAAAATATTCATCTCTTGCTTTTGCAACTTCAATAGTTGCAGTAGCTTGTCCTCGTCCAATTCCTTTTTGTTCACGAGTGATACAAATTGAACCACCACCAATACCGATTTTAACAAAGTCAGCACCAGCATCGGCTAAAAATCTAAATCCTTCACGATCAACTACATTTCCTGCTCCAACTTTTACGCTATCACCGTAATGCTCTCTAATCCAGTCAATAGTTAGTTTTTGCCATTCGCTAAAACCTTCTGAAGAATCGATACATAATACATCAGCACCGGCTTCAATTAAAGCAGGTACACGAGTAGCGTAGTCTCTTGTATTAATTCCCGCTCCAACAATGTAACGTTTACTTGAATCAAGTAATTCGTTAGGATTGTCTTTTTTAGACTCATAATCTTTTCTAAATACAAAATATAATAATTGTTGTTCATCGTTAATGATTGGCAACGCATTTAATTTATGTTCCCAAATCATATCATTAGCTTCTTTTAAGGTCACACCTTCATGAGCTGTAATTAATTTTTTAAATGGAGTCATAAATTCTTTAACAGGTGTAGATAAGTCCATACGAGAAACTCTATAATCTCTGCCTGTTACAATTCCTAATAATTTTCCATTAGTTGTTCCATCAGTAGTAACAGCCATTGTTGAATGACCTGTTGTTTCTTTTAATTTAATTACATCTGCTAAAGTTGATTCTGGCATAATGTTAGAATCACTGATTACAAAACCGGCTTTATAAGATTTTGCTCTTTTAACCATTGCAGCTTCATCTTCTACAGATTGAGAACCGTAAATAAACGAAACTCCCCCTTCTTTTGCTAAAGCAACAGCCATTGTATCATTAGATACAGATTGCATGATTGCTGAAACAAGAGGAATGTTCATACTAATTGCAGGTTCTTCACCTTTTTTAAATTTTACTAAAGGGGTTTTTAAACTTACGTTTTTAGGTTGACACTCACTAGAAGAGTAACCTGGAACTAATAAATACTCGTTAAATGTACGAGAGGGTTCACTGTAATAAAATGCCATATTCTTTCTCCTTTTTCTTGTATTTAATTTATAATATCGTTATTAATATCACAAGTCAAGTATAAAATTTAAATAAAGCGTATAGCTTTTTAGATTTTGAATATGATAATTCACTTTGTGAAAAAAATCATTTTCAGTTTTTAAAAATACTTTATTTTAATTAGTTTTTAGTATATAATCTTTTTGAAATGTATTACCTATATCTTTTTATTAATTATGTAGGTGAAAATATTGACACATACTATTTATAGGTATAAAATGTTGTGTGGTCAAAATTTGTAAGACATTATTTATGGAGGATTATATATGAAAAAATTACTTTTAGTGACATCACCACCAGCTTGTGGAAAAACATTTGTCTCTAAGCAATTGTCTAAAGCACTAAAAAATATTGTATATTTAGATAAAGATACACTTATTCCATTATCACATCAAATTTTCAAAGCAGCTAATGAGGAACCAAATCGTAGTTCACAATTTTTTGAAGATTGGATTCGTAATCCTGAATATGATGTAATTGTGGATTTAGCTTTAGAAGCATTAGATTATGCAGAAATTGTTTTAATTAATGCACCATTTACTCGTGAAATCCGTAATCAAGAGTGGATGGATAATATGATGGCAAAATTAAAAGAAAAAGATGCAAAATTATATATTATTTGGGTGGATACAGATATTGAAGTATGTCGTCAACGTATGATTGAAAGAAATTCAGATCGTGACACATGGAAATTAGCGAACTGGGATGAATATATAGCTAGTCGTGATTATTCAATTCCTAATTTATTTCCAGACCCAAATTGTAATGGAGAATTAATTATTTTCCATAATTCTTCAACAGAAGAATATGAAGCTTCTTTAAAAGAAGTATCAGCTTATTTATTAGATAAGTAATTGCTCAACTTAGTTGAGCTTTTTTTATGCTGTGATATAATTAAAAAAAGGGGGGAAGAACATATGGAATTACAAGAATGTTTAATCAAAAGAAGAAGTATTCGTCAATATACCAATCAATCAGTTTCTAATGAAATTATTGAATCATTAATTCAAGCAGCAATTTATGCGCCATCATGGAAAAATTCACAAGTTTCACGTTATTATGTGTTAAATGAAAAAGCAAAAATTAAACAATTTATGCAATACTTTCCATCATTTAATCAAGAAAGTTTAAAAGATGCACCGGTTTTAATTATATCAACAGTTGTTAAAGGACGTAGTGGATATAATCGTCAAGGTGAAGCCGAAACACATTTAGGACATGGCTGGCAATGTTTTGATAATGGATTACAAGTTCAAAATATCTGTTTAAAAGCAACAGAACTTGGTTTAGGTTCATTGATTGTGGGAATTTATGATGAAAAAGGAATTAGAGACTATTTACAAATTCCTGATACAGAAGATTTGATGGCCATCATTGCAATTGGTTATTATAATGAAACAGTTGAAATGCCTAAACGAAAATCAGTAAGTGATATTTTAACTTATAAATAAGGAGATACTTAATTTATTTTATATTTTTTAAATAGGTTTTAAATCTTTAAAATTTAAGTCAAATAAAATGTAGAACAAGAGTAATCACTATAACACACTAACTTCTACCTTTTGTTTATTCAATCCTATAACTATTTATACATATCATAATATGCAATTTAATAAATGACATGTCACAGATTTTTACTTGTTAATTTAATTAAAGAGAAATTTGTTTTATTATTTAAATGTTAAGTTACAATATACATTTTTATTTGCCTTTTTGAGTTAGAAATTAATCAAATTTATGTTCATTTTTCTAGTTTTTAATATGTAAAAAGATAATTTTTAAAATCATTAAAGCAATAAATAACTAAAATTAAATAAGTTTAAACTAGAGTAAGTAAAAACACTAATAAGAGAATCAAAGCGATTCTCTTATTTTTTATATGCTCTAAATTGATGAACACTATCAAAAGTTGCTAAAAAGGTTTCATCAAGTGTTAAATTATAATTAGTAAGTTGACTTATCAACCATTTATGATCCTTGTGAATCATTTTTAAATTATTTTCATTTACTTTTCCATCAATAATAATATGAAAAACATAGGGCTCTTGTTTTACATTGACTTGCATCTCTTTAACATTTACCGGTCTTGATGAAGTAGTTGGTAATATACTTAATTTCCCGTTAGTTTCTAATATTGCCATATGGATTTGAGATAAATCAAAGTAGCCTAAATTACGACAGTTCATTAAAAATTCACTCATATCAATTTTTGTAGTTTGAAAATTATTGTAATAAAATTCATTATTAAAAAATAAAACCACGGGTTTACCTTCTAAAATATAGCGAATTTTATTTGATTTTTGCGTGATTTTAGAAATAAATAAAGTTACAATTCCATATACAATAAGTGAAATTAAAGGGTCATAAAATGAATTGAAATTAGTAATTGATAATTCAGCACATATTGAACCAATTGTAATACCGATAATATAGTCATATAAACTTAATTGTGAAATTTGTCGATAACCTAATATTCTTGTAATAATTAGTAATACAATGATAGAAACGACACTCATAATAATTGTTTGCATTCAATCACCTCACAATAATATTGACAAAAAGATATAAATTATACAGTATACTAACTACATAGTATTGTAAATAATGAAACTATTTAGCATGTTTGTTGTTAGGGCCATCCACTTTATAGTTATTATTTTATAAAATAATAGGTAAAGGAAGTGGTAAAGTGAACGAGCGTTCAAAGAAAATTTCATCATATGTTAAGCAAACCCTAAAGGCTAAAAAATTTACAATTAAATATGTTGTTGATCATTGTAAGTTGAGTCGCTCTTATTTAAATGTGATTGAATGTGGGATTAATTCTTCAACACAAAAACCGATTTCACCTACTTTAGATACAATTGAGGAATTATGTCTTGGTTTAGATGTTACGACTTTTGATTTTTTAAATGCTATTGATTTTATAGATGCTAAAGAACAAGATCCATTATTAAATTATTCATTTAATAATAAACAAATCGGTTTTGAAAATATTGATGAAGATACTCAAAATAGAATTGTTAATTTAATTAATGAGTTTATTCAATTTCAAATTTATAGCTATTTAAATAATAAGTGAACTGTATATAAATACAGTATGCTAATAAACGTTATACTAAACTTTCAATGTTTATTTTTATACAATAAAATAAACGAGGTGGTTAGGTGGAAGAGTTAACAAAAAGAATTTCTGAATTCGTTAGAGAAACACGTAAATCAAAGGAGTTATCAGTGAGCGATGTTTTAGATAGATGTGTTTTAAGTCGTTCTTATATTAATATGATTGAAACTGGGAAAAATTCTAAAACTAATCGCCCAATTATGCCAACTTTAGAAGCAATTGAAGAATTAAGCAAGGGATTAGGAATTTCAACTTATGATTTTTTAACATCTGTTCATTATATTGATAGCCGAGAAGATAATCCATTACTCAATTATAAATTAACAATAGAAGAGTTGTTAACTTATTCTTTTGGTCAGGAAGATATTGATTTTGATAGTTTGGATTATGAACAAAGACAACAATTTGTTGACATTGTTAATGATTTTATTGAGTTTCAAATTCATTTATATAAAAAAAGACACCTTAAATAGTTTTTAACACTTTAAGGTGTGCAGTAGAGATAGGTAATTCATCTATCTTTTTTTTAGTATATAAATGGGGATTTTTTGTTTTCAATTCAAAGTGGTAGACATGCATATACCATGTGCGATGTGTAAAAATGTGTTTTATATCTTTAACTTTGCTAATTAAGGTTAATTGTTGATTAAATTGTTTTTTAAATTGTTCAATAAATTCATAAGGATCATCTACTTCATATTGAATGCAACTGTATAAATTAGATAATAATCCTTTTTCATTTTTAATAAGCATAATCTGATCTTGGTAAGTAATAATGCCGGTAATATAGTGAATATCTTTATTATAACGTTTTTTAATATTAATTGGTAAAATATCTTGTTGTTGATTTTGATAAGCCAAACAGTGTTTTTGTATCGGACAAATCTCACATTGAGGTTTTTTAGGTTTACAAATTGTTGCCCCTAAATCCATCATGGCTTGGTTAAAATCACTAGGATTAACTTCTTGGATTAAACTATCTCCGATGTTTTTTATTTTTTTGAAGGTTGTATTTAATGCAATATTATCATGCAGTAAATGAGTACGACTTATAATACGTAAGGCGTTACCGTCAATTGCACTTACCGGTTCTAAAAAAGCAATTGAACTAATGGCACAAGATGTATAGGGACCAATTCCTTTTAAATTGATTAATTCTTTGGCATTAGTTGGAAATTTACCATGATAGTCGTTGACAATTTGTTTTGCTGCATATTGTAAGTTTCTAGCACGTGAATAATATCCTAACCCTTCCCAATATTTATAAACTTCTTCGATATTGGCGTTTGCCAAAGCTTCAACATTATTAAATCGTTCAATAAATTTTAAATAATATGGGATTACTGTATCAACTTGTGTTTGTTGAAGCATGATTTCACTAATCCATATTAAATAAGGATCATTAGTTTGACGCCAAGGTAAATGGCGAAGATGATGTTGATACCATGAAACTAAATCTAAAGCAAACAAGTTTTTTCCTCCTTTACATGATTGTTGAAAACAATCTTAAAATATGGCTTCCTAAACGAGAAATAGCAGGTCTATTTTTATATTTTTCCATAGTATATAGAGTTGAATGTTTGATATCGTTTAAGAAAATTTCTTTATTGTGTGTAGCGAATTTTTCATTAAAAATAAATGAATTAATTTCAAAATTTAAAGCAAAACTTCGAACATCAATATTTGTTGAACCAATAGAAACTACATAATCATCAATAATTATATTTTTAGCATGAATAAATCCATTATATGTATAAACTTCTATTCCTAATTCAAGAAGGTCATAGACAAAAGAAAGTGATGCTAAATAGACTGAACTTTTATCAGGAATACCGGGAATTATGATTTTCACATCAACACCAGAGTTAATAGCTAAACGTAATGCAGTCATGATTGACTCATCGGGAATAAAGTATGGAGTTTGGATATAAACATATTTTGAAGCTTTATTAATCATTTTAATATAGGCATCTTTGATTTCTTCTTGAATAATTTCAGGTCCACAAGCCACTAATTGCATACATACCTCACCAGGGCTACTATGGACTAAATTTGTAAATAAATGTTCATATTCCTCTTTTGGAGCGTTTTTACTTAGTGAACGTACGTATTCATAATCTTGTATATATTTCACTAATAAATCAAAGACCACATCACCTTCTACACGAATTTGAGTGTCACGCCAAGGGGTGCATGATTTTCTTAATCCTAAGTATTCATCTCCGATATTAAAACCACCGGTATATCCGATTTTACTATCGATAATAGCCATTTTTCGATGATAACGATAATTAATTCTTAACAATGAACTCCAGAATGACGGTAGAAATCTAAAAACTTTTCCACCTGCTTTTTTAAGTTTTTTAAAGTAGTAACGATTAAAATATTGCATAAAAAAACCGCCAATAAAGTCATAGATTACTCTTACTTCAATGCCTTCATTAGCTTTATCGATGAGTAATTGCATAAACTCATGACCCATTTTATTATTTGAAATGATATAGTAAGCAATACAAATACTTTTTTTTGCATTTTTAATATCATTAAATAGCTTTTCTTTATATTCATGACCATCAACAATGATTTCTACTTTGTTATCTAAAGTATAGCTACTTTTGTTTTGGTTCATAATCATATATAAAATATCTTTATATTCTTCCTTAACCTGAGGTAAATTTTGATATTGTAGTAATTGTTTTTGATAATCAATGAACGTGGTAATTGATTCATCTAATTCCTTATTTTTATAAAATTTGAATTGGAATTTTAAACTGATTGTATCTCCAAAAAAGATATAGAGTAATGCTCCTAAAATTGGTAAAAAAACGACCACTAATATCCAAGCCAATGCTTCAACGGGCTTTTTTCTTTCTAAAAAGATGAGTGATAGTATTGAGATACAATCAATAATTAAAATGAAAGTAAAATCAAACATTATATCTCCTCCATTAATTTTTAACACCTTAACTATATCATATTTATAATAAAAATAATAATCTAATTATAATTAGATTAGCAAATAAAATAAAAAGTGTTATAATATAGATATATATAGGGGAGTGATTATTTATGAAATTAGTAATTAGTATCATTCATAAAGATGATGCATCACATGTTTCAAGCGCTTTAACAAAATCTGGTTTTTATGTCACTAAACTTGCAACGACTGGGGGATTTTTAAAGAAAGGAAATGTAACTTTTTTAGTCGGAACAGAAGACGAAAAAGTTCCTGAAGTAGTCGAAATTGTTTCAATTACTGCTAAAAAGCGTGTAGAAAAAGATGATGATGAAAGTTTAATGAAAATGCAAGAAAATTATAGCAATGTAAATGTTGAAACAACAGTAGGAGGTGCGACCATTTTTGTAGTTGAAGTAGAAAGATTTGAAAAAGCCTAAATGAACAAGTTAACTTGTTCATTTTTTATTTTAAAATCTGTCGAAACATTTCATATAATTTAGTATAATAGTTTTAAATGAAAGGCTGATGTATATGAAACATATTTATGTGGTATTATCTCAATCAGGTTCAATTGTTTCAAAAATGATTAAACACAAAACTAAAAAAGAATATAACCATTGCTCAATTGCATTTGATTCCAGTTTAACGATTATGTATTCAATGGGAAGATTATATCCTAATAACCCTTTAATTGGACGATTTGTAAGAGAAATTCCTAATATTGGGACTTATAAAAAATTTAAAAATACAACTTGTAAAGTTTTAGAAGTTCCTGTTAATGATGAAAGTTATCGTTTGATGAAAACTGAAGTTGAGCATTTACTTGCTCATGGTGTAAAATATGATTATTCCGGATTAATTTTAGGAGCAGTAGGGATTCCTTCATATAACCATTCAACTTATGTATGTAGTACACTTTTACGTCATATTTTTATTGTGGGAGGATTGGACGTTTCATTTTTACCTGAAATTCCTCATCCGGTTGATTTTGAAAAGATGGAAAACTATAAAGTAGTTTACAAAGGTTTGTTAAATAATATTAATAAAAAGAGGTGAAATAATGAAATTTAAAATAATAATTTTTTTATTGTTGTGTTTAATAGCTACAGGTTGTAAAAGTGAAGATTCTGATAAAAACGAAAATTCTATTAAAAACGAAATTTCCCCCCAAAACAAGACAACTTTAAATATGACTTTTACCGGTGATTTGTTATTTGAAGCCCCCCTTTATCATTCTTTAAATGATTATGATTTAACTGAATATTTAAGTGAGGTTAAGCCACTTTTAAGTGGAGATTTGGTGATGGGGAATTTAGAAGTCCCGTTGGGGGGTGAAAATTTAGGAATTAGCGGAGAGGGATATAGTTTTAATGGTCCACAAAAATTATTACCACAACTTCAAAGCGCCGGTTTTAATTTTTTAACAACAGCCAATAATCATTCCTATGATCGAGGATTGGATGGCGTTAAAAATACGATTGATTGTTTAAATGAGTATCAGATGGACTTTGCTGGGAGTAATAATAGCGCAAGTGATCAAGATAGTATTAAAGTGGTCAGAAAAAAAGATGTTAATATAGCGATTTTATCGTATACATATGGAACTAATCAATTAGTAGATCAAAACCATTTGTATAGTGTCAATTGTTTTTTAGATCAACAGTTAACATTTAGTAAATCTAAACAAGAAATGTTAAAGGAAGATGTGAGTAAAGCAAAACAGTTAGCTGATATTGTTATTGTGGCTATGCATTGGGGAAATGAGTTTACAAATGATTTAAGTCGGACTCAACAAACTGTAGGTAAGTTTTTAAATGATTTAGAAGTAGATGTGATTATTGGCAATCATTCCCACAATATTCAACCAATTGAATATTTATATAATGAAAATAATTATGAAACATTAGTCATTTATTCATTAGGAAATTTTATTAGTGGTGATGTTAAAGTTAGTCGTGCCAGTGAATATTTTAAAAATTTATATCAACTAGGGGCGATTTTAAACTTTGATTTAAGTTATGATCATATTTTAAAAACTAAAGAAATTAATAATATTAAGGTCACACCAATCATTAATCATTATGATGCGAATTATCAAAATTTTAAGTTGAAATTATTAAAAAATTATAATGATGATATGTTTAAAACGCATGGTCGTTCTAGTTATTGTCATACATTTAATTTAGAAATGGTGAATCAACAACTTGATTTAGTTTATGGTGATTTTATTAATATAGATAGGAGTTAATTATGAAAATAGGGTGTATTTTTGATTTAGATGGAACATTAATCGATTCAATCGATGATTTAGGAAATTCATGTAATAAGATGTTAGTCCAATTGGGATTTCCTACTCATACTATTGAACAATATAAAACTTTTGTAGGTGATGGTGTAAAAAAATTAGTTGAAAGAGCATTGCCTCAAGATCAATTCTCATATTTTGATGAAGCCTTAGCGTTGTTTTATTCCATTTATGAAAACGAATGTTTAAAACATACGACTTATTTTGAAGGGGTTATAGATTTATTAAAACAATTAAAGTTATGTCATATCCCTGTGGCAATTGTTTCCAATAAACCTAATGAATTAACTCAAAAAATAGCTAAGCATTTATTTGGAGATTTAGTGAATGTAGTTTATGGCCAACAAGATGGAATTTTAGTAAAGCCCCATCCTGAATTAGTATTAAGAGCAGCTAAAGAATTACAAATAGATCTTTCACATTCGTTTTATATTGGTGATTCCGATGTAGATATATTGACTGCAAAAAATTCAACAATGAAATCTATTGGGTGCATTTGGGGAAATCGTTCAAAAGAAGAATTGATTAATAGCGGTGCTGATTTTTTAGCATATCAGGTCTCAGATATTTTTAAAATTGTGAAGGAACATTGTCAGTTGATTTTAGTGAGTTCATGTTTAATTGGTCAAAATTGCAAATGGGATGGAACTAATAATTTTAAAATAGATGTATTTGATTTTTTAAAAGACTATAATTATATTGATGTTTGTCCTGAAAAATTAGGAGGATTATCAACTCCTCGTTTACCTAGCGAGATTTTAGGGGATAAAATTATCAATAGTGAAAATCAAGAGGTCACTAAACAGTTTAAACAAGGGGCATCTTTAACTTTAGATATTGCTGAAAAGTACAATATTCACTATGCTTTATTTAAAGCTAAAAGTCCAAGTTGTGGAAACAAAGAAGTTTATGATGGTTCTTTTACCCACCAATTAGTAAAAAGAGCTGGTATTAGTGCATTAGCACTTCAAAATGCAAAGATTGAGGTTTATAATGAAAATGAATTGGAACAGTTAAAAAAGAACATGGGGGTAAGCAAAGATGAGTACAGTTTATGAACAAGCACTTGAATTACACGAGAAACATAAAGGAAAATTAAAAGTTGATTTAAAAGTCCCATTAGATCAACCACAAGATTTATCTTTGGCATATACGCCAGGAGTAGCTAAGCCTTGTTTAGAAATTGCTAAAGATAAACAAAAAGCATATACATATACATGGAAATCAAATAGTGTTGCAGTGGTAACTGATGGAACGGCTGTATTAGGATTAGGAGATATTGGTCCTGAAGCGGCTTTGCCGGTAATGGAGGGAAAATCTATTTTATTTAAAAAATTCGGTAATGTTGATGCAGTACCAGTTTGTTTAAATACAAAAGATCCCAAAGAAATTATTAATATTGTTAAAGCGATTGCTCCAACTTATGGTGGAATTAATTTAGAAGATATTAGTGCTCCTCGTTGTGTAGAAATTGAGCGTACTTTAATTGAAGAATTAGATATTCCGGTTTTTCATGATGATCAACACGGCACAGCAATTGTCGTTACTGCCGGTTTAATCAACGCTTTAAAATTAGTTGGTAAAAAAGCTGAAGATATTACCGTAGTTGTCAGTGGTACAGGAGCAGCGGGTAGTTCAATTATAAAAATGATTAAACAACTTGGAGTTAAAGAAATTTATGGTTTTAATATTAATGGAATTGTACTTAAAGATGATTATGATCAATATGATTTTTTATTAAAGGAATTAGTTGAAATTACCAATACTCAAAATAAACGTTTAACAATGAAAGAAGCCTTAAAAGAAGCAGATGTATTTATTGGTGTATCTGCTCCAAAAATATTGACCAAAGAAATGGTTTCTTCTATGAAAAAAGATGCTATTGTTTTTGCGATGGCTAATCCTGAACCTGAAATTACATATGACTTAGCCAAAGAAGCTGGTGTAAGAGTGATGGGGACAGGCAGATCTGATTATCCAAATCAAATTAATAATGTTTTAGTATTTCCTGGATTGTTTAGAGGAGCATTAGATGTGCGTGCTAAAAAAATTAATGAAGAAATGAAATTAGCCGCTGCAATGGGTCTAGCTTCATTAGTTAGTGATGAAGAATTATCAGAAACATATGTGATTCCTAATGCGCTTGATCCTCGTGTTTCAATAGAAGTTGCAAAAGCAGTTTCAAAAAAAGCAATCGAAACTGGTGTCGCAAGAATTTAAATACCGCTTATAGCGGTATTTTTTTATGGAAAGTAATAAACGTGTAAGATATAATTTAAAGGCGATTGATTATTTTTAAGTAATTGATTTTTAAGTAAATATTGACGGGTACTTCCACAAATAATGTCTGAGATTTGAATCCCATAACATTTTTTAGAATCGACTAAATTAACTTTTAAATTTAATTGTTTTAAAAGCGGTAAGTGTGTGAAATGATATTTAAAATTATGTATTCCCTTAATCAGTTCATAATAAATACTGTCATATAAATTATAATAGCCATTGCTTTTAAAATTTTGTTCATCAATAAAGATGTTTAAATTAATGATTAAATTAGGATTAATGATTTTACTTTGGATTAAGTTTTCGATAATATGACGTACAGTTCGCTTTTGTATATATTCAATATAACGTCCGCGACTGTTTTTATTGGTGATAATTGACGGATAAATTCGTTGATTGTCAATAATACTGGCATAAGTAAAATAAGGGTTAAGATGTTCAAATACCTTTAAACGTTTAGAAGCTGTGATTTTACTGTTTTTTAGTTCTTTTTTGGTTTGAAATAATGTCATTTGTTTAAATAATTCATGTTCACTTTCATTGATAAAAACAATGCCACCATAAACACAAATAGGATTATTTTGACATACTATTCCAGAATCGTCCATGTAAATATAAATATTTTGCATAAATTCACCTCATTTTATATATTCTATAGTAAAAATATTTTTACTTATTTTTTTAATAATTTTTTTATGCTATACTGTCCGTGGTGAGAAAAATGAGAAAAATAAAAGTGGATAAGAATAACGCAAATCAAAGGATAGATAAATTTTTATTTAAATATTTACCCAATGCACCTAAAAGTGTGATTTATAAAATGATTCGTAAAAAAGACGTTAAAGTGAATAATGTTAAAGTTAATGAAAATTATATTTTAAAACTTGATGATGAAATTTCAATGTTTTTATATGAAGATAAGTTTTTAGAATATGCTTCTAAAAAAGATATTTATGATTTAAACCCAACTTTTGAAGTGGTTTATGAAGACGAAAATATTTTAGTGGTCAATAAACCAATCGGCTTATTAATTCATGAAGATAAAAACGAAAGTATCCATACTTTATCTAATGAGGTTTTAAGCTATTTAAAAAGCAAAGGAGAGTATGAGGATAGTTTAGAAAACACTTTTGTTCCCGGTCCAGTTCATCGATTAGACCGTAATACAAGTGGGTTAGTGATTTTTGGTAAAACTTTAATGGCTTTACAATGTTTAAATGAGATGATGAAAATTCGTCATTGTATCGATAAAAGTTATTTAACGATTGTTAAAGGGAAGATTACAAAAGACCAAGAATTAATTGATTATGTCAAAAAAGATGAAAAAGAAGGTAAAATGAAATTAGTATCTGCAAAAACTAAAGAGGCTTTAAAAATGCAAACTATGATTCATCCAATTATGTATAATCAAAATTATACGCTATTAGAGGTGCATATTATTACTGGGCGTACACATCAAATTAGAGTACATATGGCAAGTATCAATTGTCCTGTAATAGGTGATAGTAAATATGGAGATTTTGAATTGAATAAATTAATTAAAAAGCAATATCATTTAAATCATCAATATTTACATGCACATAAGTTGAAGTTTATTAAACCTATTGGTGGGTTGAAGTATCTAAAAGATTTAGAAATTATTGCCCCCTTGCCTAAAAAATTAAGTTTAATTAAGCAAGAAATATTTAAATAATCTATAAATTGAAAGGGAATTCATGTATAATATAGATAAGAAAAAACTTAGGAGGTAAATTATGAGATATTTTATTGGCGTTGATTTAGGAGGAACAAATGTACGTTCGCTTTTAGTTGATGAAAAAGGAAATATTTTAACTGAAAAAAAAGAAGAAACTGAAAGTATTAAGGGTCCTGATTATGTTCTTCAAAAAATTATTAGACAAATTGAAGGATTGGATTATAGTTCAATTAATGGTTTTGAAAATGTTGAAGGAATTGGAATTGGGGTTCCAGGGCCTGTTGATACAGTTAATAAATGGATGGTAATGGCAAGTAATTTACATGGATTTGATTATTATCCAATTTGTGATAAGTTACAAACTTATTTTAATAAACCGACATTTATTGATAATGATGCCAATGTTGCGGGATTAGCTGAGGCAATTATAGGTGCAGGTAAGTTTAAACCAACTGTATTTTATATTACTATTTCAACCGGTATTGGTGGAGCATTTATCGTTGATGGTAAATTAGTTTCTGGAAATCGAGGACACGCTGGAGAAATCGGAAATATTATTGTTAAAACTAATGGGGAAGCAATTAACCATTTAAATCCTGGGGCAGTTGAAAATGAAGCGAGTGGAACAGCTATTGTAAGAAAAGCAAGAGCAATTTTTGGCGAAGATAAAATCGCCCATGCGGGAGATTTATTTAAACTAGCAGCAAGTGGAGATCCTAAAGCTCAAGAAATTAGAGCAGATTTTATTGATTGCATTACAACAATGATGGCCAATATTGCACATACTGTTGATCCACATTGTTTTGTACTTGGTGGTGGTGTGATGAAATCAAGAGAATACTTTTTTGAAGATTTAGAAAAAATGTTCAATGAAAAAATTCATAAAGGTATGAGAGGACATACACCAATATTAGGAGTTGAAATTGATGATTGTGGGGCAATTGGTGCAGCGATGCTACCAATGTCACATTTAAGATAGTTTGAGGAACGTAGTTCCTCTTTTTAATAAAAGGAGACTATTATGGAAAAAATTTATGAAAACTATGCTTTATTAATTGTTAAAGTGGGAGTCAATGTTCAAAAAGGACAAGATGTAATTATTAACGCCTCTACACGTATTAGTGAGTTTGTAGAATATGTGGTTAAAGCAGCTTATAAAGCTGGGGCAAAACGTGTCAGTGTAGAATGGAAAAATGACGCCATTACTAGATTAGATCGTTTATATCAAAGTGAAGAAGAACTAGGAATAGTTTTACCTTGGGAAGAAGCTAAAGCTAAATACGATGCTCATAATTTACCATGTATGATTCATATTGTAGATAGCGATCCAAATGCTTTTGATGGTATCGATCATGAAAAAATCGGTAATGCACGTATTAAACGTTATCAAGTATTAAAACCTTATTTAGATCAAAGAGATGGTAAATACCAATGGACCATCGTTGCACTGCCATCAGTGGCTTGGGCAAATAAAATTTTTCCAAACGATCCAAATGCTTATGAAAAACTATGGCAAGCAATTATTGATTGCACACGATTAGAAGGTGATGTGTTATTAAATTGGCAACAACATATGGGCTATTTAAAAGAAAAAAGTGATAAGATGAATGCTTATCATTTTACGTCATTACATTATACAAATAGTTTAGGAACTGATTTACACATTGGATTAAATCCTGATTATAAATGGTTAAACGCTCATGAAACCAGTTTACTAGGGCATCAATTTATGGCAAATATGCCTAGTGAAGAGGTGTTTGCTTTACCAAAAAAATATGCAACACATGGAAAAGTTGTCGCAACAATGCCTTTATCTTATCAAGGAACTTTAATTGAAGATTTTTCAATTGAATTTGAAAAAGGAAAAGTAGTTAAAGTAAGAGCTTCTAAAGGTCAAGATGTTTTAGAAAAATTAATTTCAATGGATCAAGGAAGTGCTTATTTAGGAGAAGTTGCTTTAGTTTCTTATGACTCCCCAATTAGACAATCTGGTATTCTATTTTATAATACTTTATTTGATGAAAATGCTTCATGTCATATTGCTTTAGGTGATGGTATTAAAGAAGGCATTGAAGGATTTGAAAAAATGAATGATGAACAGTTAGAAAAAATCGAGTGTAATCGTTCGATGAATCATGTTGATTTTATGATTGGAGGTCCTGATTTGTTAATTGAAGGAACAACTATTGAAGGTGATAAGATTACAGTATTTAAAGACGGACATTGGGCAATCTAAAAGATAGAAATTTGAATTAAATTATGTTAAACTAATCAAGATGGGAGGGATAAAATGAAAAAAAGAGTCATTGTAGGGTTAAGTGGTGGTGTCGATTCAGCAGTAAGCGCCTATTTATTAAAACAACAAGGTTATGAAGTCATTGGCGTTTTTATGAAAAACTGGGATAGCCAATTAAATAATGATATTTTAGGAAATCCCACTAACGATGAACCTTATTGCCCTCAAGAAGAAGATTATAAAGATGCTAAAAAGGTAGCAGAGTGTTTAGGTATTGAAATTAGACGTGTTGATTTTATTAAAGAATATTGGGATCATGTGTTTACTTATTTTATTGATGAATATAAAAGTGGACGTACACCTAATCCAGATATTTTATGTAATAAACATATTAAATTTAAAGCGTTTTTAGACTATGCTTTTTCAATCGGAGCAGATTATATCGCTACTGGTCATTATGCAAAAGTAGAACATCATGAAGGTGCTGACTCAAAAATGTATAAAGGTAAAGATCTAAGCAAAGATCAAACTTATTTTTTATGTCAATTATCACAAAAACAACTTCAAGCGACTTTGTTTCCATTAGGTGAAATTGAAAAAACAGAAGTGCGAAGAATAGCTGAAGAAATTAATTTACCAGTTGCTCACAAAAAAGACAGTACTGGAATTTGTTTTATTGGTGAACGTGATTTTAAAGAATTTTTAAAAAATTATATTCCTGCTAAAGAAGGAAAAATGGTTGATATTGAAACTAATCAAGTGGTTGGAATACATCAAGGAATTATGTATTATACAATCGGTCAACGTAAGGGTTTAAATATCGGTGGTCCTGGTGAAGCATGGTTTGTTGTTGGAAAAAATTATGATGAAAACGTATTATATGTTTGTCAATCTGATCAAAATAAATGGTTAATGTCAACTGGGGCATTAATTAGTGATGTGAATTGGATTATGAGTGAAAAACCACAAGGAAAATTCAAATGTCAAGCGAAGTTTAGATACCGTCAACCAGATAATCCGGTTGTTATTGAATTTATTGATGATACGACAATTAAAGTGGAATTTGAAAAACCGGTTAAAGCAGTGACACCTGGACAAGCGGCAGTTTTTTATTTAGACGAGTTATGTTTAGGTGGCGGTACGATTGATAAAGTTTATAAAGATGGTAAGGAATTAACTTATTTATAAATGGAAACAATTGTTGGAAGTATTGTTCAAATTCGTTTTTATAATGAACAATCTAAATTCATTGTTGCTTTAATTGATGAAGAGAATATACATCAAAAAATTTTAGTAACAGGCAATATGCTTGAACCTCAACTTGGATTACGTTTTCGTTTTAATGGTGATTATGTCATTCACCCTAAATATGGGGAACAGTTTAAGTTTATTGGATATGAAGAAGTACTAGCGAATGATTATGATGAAATCATTCGCTATTTGTCTAGTTCATTATTTAAAGGAATCGGAAAAGTTCAAGCGACACGTATTGTCGATACACTAGGCGAAAATGCTTTAGAAATGATTAAAGAAGATCCTTTGGTTTTATCTTCAATTCAAGGAATGACACAAAGTAAAATTGATACAATTTACCAAGAATTAAATAAAAATAATCAACAAGAAACCATTCAATTTTTATACCAACATGGATTAAGTTTAATGATCATTGAAAAAATTATTCAAACTTACCAAGAAAATACATTAGATTTAATTAAACATCAACCTTATCAATTATTAGAAGATATTGAAAACATCAGTTTTAAAAATGTGGACAAACTTGCTTTGGCTCTTGGAATTCCTATTGATGATCAATATCGAATTGATACATTAGTAGTTTATTGTATTAAAGAAATGTGTTATAACAGTGGCAATACTTATGTTTTATTTAATCATTTAATAGAGCATTTAGGTAAAGTTGATTTTCAACTTAAAGAAGAAACTTATATTGAAGCGATTAATAGATTAAAAGAAACTGGAAAATTAATTATCAGAGATGAAAAAATATTTATTGATTTATATGAAATGGCTGAAACTAATATTAAAGAGGCGATTGATTATTTTATTCATCTTCCAATCAATCATGAAGATCCTACAAAAATAGAACAAATTATTGAAAGCATTGAACAACGTGATCAAATTCAATTTGCTTCTAATCAAAGACAAGCGATTATAGACTTTGTTAAATATCCATTAATGATCTTAACGGGTGGACCGGGAACCGGTAAAACAACTATTGTTAAAGCGGTAATCGAAGTTTATAAAAAACTTTATCAAAGTGAATCCATTGCACTTGTTGCACCAACTGGTAGAGCCGCTAAGCGATTGTCAGAACTCACAAATTTAGAAGCTCAAACGATTCATCGATTATTGCATTTTGATATTTCAAATAATGAATTTATGTTTGATGAAGATCACCCGATTGAATATGATTTGTTAATTATCGATGAGTTTTCAATGGTCGATACAATTTTGTTTGATTATTTATTACAAGCAAGTAGAATGGTTAAAAAGATTTTAATTATTGGTGATTACGAACAGTTGCCTTCTGTTTCACCCGGTAATTTATTAAGTGATTTACTATCTATTCATCAAATTCATTCAATTTGTTTAGAAAAGATTTATCGCCAAAAGCACAGTTCGGGGATTGTTCAATTAGCGCATTCAATTTCTTCAAATCAAGACATTGAATATACAATGTTTAAAAGCTATGAAGATATAAATTTTATCACTTGTCAAAATCATCAAGTTTTATCACTAATCCAAAAAATTGTTATCAAAGCATTAAATGAAGGTTATGATTATAATGATTTTCAAATATTAGCTCCAATGTATCAAGGGGTTGCGGGAATTAATGCCATTAACGAAATGCTACAAAATTTATTAAATCCAATGAGTGAGTATGTAAGCGAAATTAAAATCGGTCGACAATGTTTTCGTGAGGGAGATAAAGTATTACAGTTAAAAAATAGAGTTGAGGATAATGTTTTTAATGGTGATATTGGACGAATCGTTGAAATTCATTTAAAAGATAATTTTGAATATTTGAGTGATACGATTATCGTAGCGTATGATGATAAATTGATTGAATATACTTCTAATGATTTTAGTCAAATTACATTAGCTTATTGTATGAGTATTCATAAAGCCCAAGGAAGTGAATTTAAAATTGTCATTATGCCTATTTTAAATGATTATTATATTATGTTAAAAAAGAATTTGATTTATACTGGGATTACTAGAGCAAAGCAATCATTATTTTTAATCGGTCAACCTCAAGCTTTTTTTAAAGGAATTAAGCAAAAGCAAAATAAAGAACGGTTAACTTATTTAAAACAACGCTTTAATACAAAAAAACAAGATAAATTATCTCCGTATGATTTTATGGATTAATTCCATACTATTTATGAGGTGATTAGATGTCAAAAGTAATGGCAGTGATGATTGGTGCAGGAAGTATGGCGACAGCCTATTTGCTTATGATGAAACCGGAAAAAAGACATGAAATGGCAAAAAAAGCAGAGCATTATTATCAAGAAATCGCCAAAAAAATGTAAAACAAGAGAAGTTATCTCTCTTGTTTTTCTTTTGGAAAACAGCTACAATTGAATTGAATATTTTAATAAAAATGGAGGGATTTATATGACTAGACCAGTATTTCATTTTACTTCAAAACGTAACTGGATTAACGATCCGAATGGATTAATTTATTATAAGGGATATTACCATATGTTTTACCAACATTTTCCCTATGAACCAATGTGGGGGACAATGCATTGGGGGCATTGTTCAAGTAAAGATTTAGTCCATTGGAATCATCACCCAATTGCCTTATACCCATCAAAAGATTTTGATTGTAATGGGTGTTTTTCCGGATCTGCGATTAATTTTAAAGATCAATTATATTTATATTATACTGCGATTAAATATCGAAAAACGAAAGAGGATTATATTCATATTCAAGAAAGTGATGATGATTTAATTGCCTCACAGGCATTAATGATTTCCGATGATGGATTTACATTTGATAATCGTCATCAAAAATTTAAAGTTATTGATGCAATTACTGATGAAAATTTTGGAAGTTTACAACATACTCGCGATCCTAAAGTATGGCTTTACAATGATAAAATTTATATGATTATAGGAAGTAAAGTGAAAAATAAAAATGGAAATGATTACAATGGTGTAGTTTTATTTTACGAAAGTGAAGATGGGCATCATTTTAAATATGTCAATCGTTATTCAAATGAAAACATTGGAAATATGTGGGAATGTCCTGACTTATTTAAAATTAATGATCAGTATTTTATGGTATTTTCACCTGAACATATTGATACGCCCCCAAAACCAGTCAGCAATGCAGTGATTATGAAAGTTGATTTTGAAGAGGAAAGTTGTCAAATGACTTCTTCAGGAGATTATATGTATTTAGATTATGGCTTAGATTTCTATGCCCCACAATCTTTTTTAGACGAAAAAAATCGTCGTGTAATGATCGGTTGGTTAAGAATGAGGCAACCCATTGCTGGACATGAATGGGTGGGAATGATGAGTATGCCTAGAGTATTAACGCATGAAAATGGCGAGTTATTACAAAAAGTACATCCTAATATTGATGAACTATTTGTGGCGCGTAAACATATTTTTAGTTATAATCAACCTCAAAAAATTATCACAGAACTTAATGATGAAAGTATTATTAATTTAGGGGGATTAATTTTTACCATTGAAAACGATTGTTTAAAATTAGACAGAAGAAAAGTTTCAATTGAGTGTGAAAATGTATGTAATGAAACTTATAGTCCTCATTTAAACGGTCAATATCAATTGGAGATTTATTACGATCATCATGTTGTTGAAGTGTATATCAACGGTGGAAAATATGTAATGACACAAGTGGTGTATGAATTAGATGGAACTTTTAGTACAACTAATGTCTCTAAAATGGAGTTTTATACTTTAGCTAGTGTTCTTTAATATCAAAAAATATTGAATTTGACAATTTAATTTGAATATTCTATAATGATAAATAACTATATTATAAAGGAGATGGATTTAATTTGGACTCGGAACAGTCGACGAAGATTATTATATTTCTTATATGTTTATTATTATCAGCATTTTTTAGTGCATCTGAAACAGCATTGTTATCAGTTAACAAAATCAGAATGCGTTCACTTTCGGAAGAAGGAGATTCAAGAGCAAAGGTCGTAGAACGATTGTTATCTAATACTGATCAATTAATCAGTACCTTACTTGTAGGGAATAACTTAGTAAATATTTTGGCTTCTTCATTATCAACAGCTATTGCAATTGATATTTTTGGTGATAAAGGGGTAGGAATTGCAACTGGAATTGTAACCTTATTAATTTTAATTTTTTCGGAAATTACCCCTAAGTCTTTAGCTAGCCGTTTTGCTGATGGAATTGCACTTTCTTTTGGTGGGATTATTTCTGTTTTAATCACTTTATTTAAACCGGTAGTAGTGGTGTTGAATTTTATTTCTGGAATAATTATTCGTCTTTTGGGCGGTAAATATCAACCGGCACCTAAAATTACAGAAGAAGATTTAAAAACTTTTGTAACGGTCGGTCACGAAGCGGGTGTGTTAGAAACTGAAGAAAAAGAAATGATTCACAATGTATTTGAATTTAGAGAAACAGAAATTAGAGAAGTAATGACACCACGTATTCATGTTGTTTCAGTATCATCTGAGGCAACTTATGATGAATTATATGAATGTTATAAAAAAGAACAATTTTCAAGATTACTTGTTCACAGTGATTCGTTTGATGAAATCATTGGTGTAATTAATATTAAGGATTTATTATTTAAAGATATTAATCGTGAAACTTTTAAAGTGAGCGATTATATGCGTGAAGCTTTCTTTGTGTATGAATTTAACCAAATTGCAGATGTTTTTGCATTAATGCGAAAAGAACGTGTTTCACTGGCAGTTGTATTAGATGAATATGGTGTAATGAGTGGACTTGTTACTTTTGAGGACATTATTGAAGAAATTGTGGGAAATATTGATGATGAATATGACCAAGATGAAGATTTAATTAAACAAATTGATGAAGATACTTATATTGTTGATGGTTCAATGAGTTTTAATGAAATTAATGATGAAATTGGAACTCATTTTGACTCCGAAGATTTTGAATCAATTGGAGGAATGGTACTAGGACAATGTCATGGCGTACCGGATTTACATCATCAGTTAATTATTGATGATGTATTAATAGAGGTGGAACGTATACATAAAAATCGTATTGCCGCCTTAAAACTAACAAAAGTAAAACCAGTAGAGGAGCAAGTTGAACATTAATTTGCTCTTTTTTAAAGGAGTAATTATGGAAATTAAAATATTAGATACAATTAACGAAGATATTATAAATATAAGAACTGAAGTATTTGTTAAAGAACAAGGATTTAAAGAAGAATTTGATACAATTGATAAAAACTGCCATTTTGTTTTAATCAGCATAGACCAACAAGCAGTGGCTTGTGGAAGAACCTATTTAAAAAGTGACGGTGTCTATGCCATTGGTCGTGTGGCAGTATTAAAATCCTATCGTAAACAACATCTAGGGAGTCAAATTATTGATGTTTTAGAAAAACGTATCATTGAATTAGGTGGAAAAGAAATTGTCTTATCTGCTCAATTACAAGCCCAATCTTTTTATGAAAAACTAGGTTATTTAGCTAAAGATGAACCATATTTAGATGAACATTGTTTGCATATTCAAATGATTAAAAAATTATAATGAAAGGAAGTTTAAAATGAAGGTATATGATATTACCAATGTCGAAAATGCATTACATACATTAACAAATTTGTTCAGCCTTTCTTTTAAAGAAGTTGATGAATTTATGAAGTTACATCAAAATGTCGATGTTGAAGCGTTTTTAAAAGAATTTCATATTAATTTAGATTGTTTTGAGCTAGAGGATTTACAAATTGTAGGAATCCATACAACAACTAATAACGATCAATGTGAATCGATTAAAAAAACAGGATTAATTAATTTAAAACGCGCTTTATCCGTTGATTCAAGTTTAAATAACTTTTTACATGAACATGATATTTATATTAATATTTATACAAAAACTTTGACTTATAAACAACAATCTTACAACTTAGTAGATTGTGGTAATTCAAAATTACATTACAAAATATTTGGTGATTATGCTTTAGATTGTTTTTTAGTTATGCAAAAAAATCGTAAATTTGATGCGAAATTAAAAGCGAGACCGAAAGTGTTAAGTGAAATTGAAAAATATCTTCATATTGAAAATCTACATCAAGATTGGATTAATCAATCAACTCCTTATATGATTAAATTTAAGGAACATGCTTATAACTTCAATCGTTATCATTTTAGCCCTGATGGTAGTGAAGATGGCATGAAATATACTTTAGTTCATTATGCTTTAACTGTTATTGCGACAAATCAAGAATGTGATATTCAAGTTGATTTAGTAGGTGAATACCAAATCCCGGTGAAAAATATTATAGAAATTAATGCTGTTGAAGTGTGAAATGCAAAAGAGTGTTCATGAAGTTTTAGAAAGTCAAAAAAATTATTTTAAAACCGGTGAATCTTTGTCTTATGAATTTAGAATTAAGCAGTTAAAATTATTAAAGCAAAGTATTTTAAACCACGAACAAGAATTATATCAAGCTTTAAATCAAGATCTAGGAAAATGTGAAACCGAGGGATATATGAGTGAAATTGGCTTTGTTTTAAATAGTATTAGCGAGATGTCAAAAAAATTAAAAAAATTAATGAAACCTAAACACGTAGTTTCCCCACTCTATCTTTTTCCAATTAAAAGTAAAGTGGCTTATGATCCTTATGGTTGTGTTTTAATTATTGGTCCTTATAATTATCCGGTTCAATTAGTTTTAGAACCCTTAATTGGAGTGATTGCGGCAGGAAATTGTGCAATCATTAAACCAAGTGAAATGAGTGAACATACTTCTTTAGTGATTAAAGCAATTATTGAAGATGTTTTTAAACCTGAATACATTAAAGTATTTCTTGGTGAAGTAGAAATGACTCAGTCGTTGTTGAAGGAAAGATTTGATTATATATTTTTTACAGGTAGTGTAGGTGTAGGGAAAAAAGTCATGAGTGCTGCTGCAAATCATTTAACCCCTTTAACGTTAGAATTAGGGGGGAAAAGTCCGGTAATTGTTGAAAGAAGTGCAGATATTAAAAAGACTGCAATGCGTATTATTTGGGGGAAATTAATGAATGCTGGTCAAACTTGTGTGGCTCCGGATTATATTTTAGTAGACCAATGTATAGAAGAAAAACTTGTTGAAGCCTTAATTGAAAGTATTAATCAACTTTATGGTTTAAATATTCAAGAAAATAAAGATTATGGAAAAATTATTAATGAACGTCATTTTAAACGAATTGTTTCATTAATTGATGATCCATCAATTACCCTTTTACATGGTGGAAATTATGATTTATCTGCGCTTTATATTGAACCGACTATAATGAAAGTAGATAGATATTCAAAAGTCATGGCAGAAGAAATTTTTGGACCGTTATTACCTATTATGACTTATCAATCTATTAATGAAGCGATTGATTATATTAACAACAATGAAAAACCGTTGGCTCTATATTTATTTACACAAAACAATAAAATTAAAAAACAGATTCTTTCAAATACAACATCCGGAGGAGTATCGATTAATGATACGATTACACATTTAGTTAATACGCATTTACCTTTTGGTGGAGTTGGATACTCTGGCATGGGACAGTATCATGGAATTTATAGTTTTCTAACGTTCTCTCATGTTAAAGGGGTGGTGGAAAAATCAAATAAATTAAATTTAACAATTGCTTATCCTCCATATAGTGATAAAAAATTAAAATTGATTAAAAAAATAATGAAATAATAAAAAGGATTAACTCTTATGATTAAGGGTGATATGATAACCTCTTAGTAGACAGTGTAAATAATTAAACACTGATACGGGAGGTTTTTACTTTGGGAAGAAAAAGTAAATATTCAAAAGAAGTAAAA
>JAGZJH010000046.1 GCA_018365815.1 Erysipelotrichaceae bacterium | reverse complement strand
TAACCCTTTTGTCAGTTCATCTAATAACAATATCTTTGGTTTTAATAACACAACTTTAATGAATGCTAATAATTGTTGATAACCACCGCTTAAATCATAGGGGTGGGTATTTAAATAAGGCATCAAATTAAAAGTTTGTAATAAATTTTCAACCTCTTTAATTGGAAACATACTCAGTTCATCTTTTATACTATCACAAACAAATAATACTCTAGGATCTTGTGGAACTAATCCAATTTGTATTGAGGCGTCTTTTAATTTATGGTTTTGATAAGTAATTAATCCCTTATAACGATTAAATCCCATAATACAATTTAATAACGTACTTTTTCCTGATCCGTTTCCGCCTAAAATAGCAGTTATTTGATGTTGATTAATTTTTAAATCACAATGTTGAAGGACTTTATTTTCTTTAAAAGAATAACTCACATCTTTAAGCTCTAAAATAGTTTGACTTGAAAGATGAGGATCATTAAAATGCGTTTTAAATTGATGAAGCGATAGAAAGATTTTAAATTGAGTTGGATTTAAAATTCTTTGACTAAACATCACATCATCAGGAAGTGTACGAATTAAAGGGTGGTGTGTTTTAAAAAGAAAATCTAAGGTATCTTGAGGTGAACCTTGCGATAAAATTGTCCCTTTTTCTAATACAATTATTTTGTTACACATTGATAATAACTGCTCATATCGATGTTCAACGATAATAATGGTAGTTTGATATTGTTCATGTATTGTTTTTAACATATTTAAAAATGTACTTGCCATAAATGGATCCAATTGACTGGTAGGTTCGTCTAAAATAATAGTTTGTGGGTTCATTGCCATAATTGAGGCTAAGTTTAATAACTGCTTTTGTCCACCTGATAATTGATCACAAGGTTGAAATAATAAAGATTGAAGATTAAAAAATTGCACAATTTCCCCAACTCTTTGTTTCATTTCTACTAAAGGCATATTTATATTTTCTAAACCAAAAGCAATTTCATGAATGATATTATCCATCACAATTTGATCATCTGGATTTTGAAAAACAAATCCAATTGGTTCATTCACTTTATCTATCGGTTGTCCGTTATAAAACAATTCTCCACTTCTTTGACCATTAGGAATTAAAGAAGGGCATAAATGATGCAGAAGCGTCGATTTACCACTGCCACTTTGACCCATAATCAAAACAAAATCGCCATTGTTAATTTTAAAATTTAAATTAACTAAGTTTAAAGATTGTCCAGGATACTTAAATGAAAATTGTTTGGCACTATACATTTTGATTCTCCTTTTCCATAATGTAAATTACTAACAGTAATAAAATCATTGCACAAGTGTAAAAAAAGTAATCTATTATTTTAAATGGAGTAAAGATTATTATAGGATAAAAATAAAATTTAGAAATATAACGATTTAAACATAATATCATTAACGTAAGTAAAATAACGATTAATACAAACATCGTATCCGCTACTTTCCATTTAAATAAATGAAAATGTGTCCGCTTGCTTTGATATTTTCTAGCGTTCATTGATTGTAATAATGTTAATGAAGATTCAAACAACCACGTCATCATAATTAATAGCGTTTGAAATTGCCAAAAGTGTTTAGGTTGATGTGGGTGCATCATCTTTTGCATTTGATTGACGTGAGTATATTGACGTTTAAATTTTGGAATTAGTCTTAAAACCATTGAAAACAATAACCCTAAAGTTGGAAAAAAACGTGATAAAAGATAGGTGACATGATAAGTATTGATACATTGATTTAAAATTTGACTCCATAAAAAGATACTTACTATCAATAAACCATAAACCATGCCATAATATAACGCTTCTAATGTATAAGGTTGCATACCTATATAAAACAAAACAGTTGCACCTTTTAACACAATTAAAGGATTAATAAAAGTAATCAATAACCATAAAATAAAATAATGTTTAACTTGCTTAAAACTTAAAAATCGATACCATATTAAAACACCCATTGCCACTATAAAAGAAAAGAATATTCCAAGTGGCGTTTGGTTGATTAATACAATCATCAATACGCTGATAAAATAAATAAACAAACTTAAAGGATGCATTAACTTAACCCTAAATCTCGTCCATTTTGACAAGTGTATTGCCACTTTATCTCGTCACCCTGATTGACTTTACAATTTGAGGCACCGGTATTGATAAACTTTCCATTAACACTATAAATCCAACCGCTCTCATCACCACATATTGATTCATCGATATTAGCAATTCCTTCAACATATCCAGATCGAATGCTAAGTTTAATCTTATTTTGATTAGCCACACGCTTTAAAACATTAAGAACTGTATCACCCTCTTTAATTTCTACACTTGTTGTATTTAAGATAATACCATTTTGTGGAATAAATGATTGATAGCCATTTTGTAAACGCTCCATATTATTTAAGATAGTTTTACATTCTATAAGAACTTTAACTTCTTTTTTTTCTACTTCTTGTTTTGGTGCTGGGATTTCTTGTATTACTTCTTCTTGCAAAGACTGATTTGATGAAGTGGAAGGTTCATCTTGAACTTGATTATTTGTTTCATTTTGAACAGGAGGCTGAATTTCACTTTGATTTTCTTGGACCGTTTCTTGTTCAGATTGTAAATCTTGAGTGTTGTTATCTTCATTATTATGAGTTTCAACTAAAATTTCTTCATTTGAAGAAGTTTCATTTTTTTGAGTTGACTGACACCCAAATAAACAAAAACAAATAAGTAAAATAAATATTTTTTTCATAGAAAAACTCCTTAAATGAAAATAACAAAAGGTATAAACCTATTTGTTATTTTCAATATATTCTAAATATTCATCAAATGTCCCTAAACGATCAATAAGCCCATTTGGCGTAATTTCAATAATACGATTTGCAATGGTTTGAGTAAATTGATGGTCATGAGAAACAAATAATACATTTTCTTTAAAACGAATTAGTCCTTCATTTAACGCTTGAATTGACTCTAAATCTAAATGGTTAGTCGGTTCATCTAGTATTAATACATTTGCATTACTAAACATCATTTTAGCTAACATACAACGCACTTTTTCTCCTCCAGATAAAACAGAAGCCTTTTTTAATGCCTCATCACCAGAAAATAATACTCGCCCAAGCCACCCTCTTAAATCTTGGTCATATTCATTTTTGGTAGAGAATTGTCTTAACCAATCAATTAAAGATAAATCACAACCATCAAAATATTTAGAATTATCTTTTGGAAAATATGAAGTAGAAGTCGTTACACCCCATGTATAACTTCCTTCATCTGGTTCAAGTTCTCCTGTAATAATTTTAAATAAAGTGGTATTTGCTAATTCATCACTACCTACAAATGCGATTTTATCTTTTGGATTAACTGTAAAAGAAATATTATCTAATACTTTACGATCACCGATTGTTTTAGAAATTCCTTCCACACGTAAAACAATATTTCCTACTTCTCTTTCAGGAGTAAATCCAATAAATGGATAACGTCTAAGTGAAGGTTTAATATCTACCATTTCTAAATTATCTAATAATTTTTTACGTGAAGTTGCCTGTTTGGCTTTTGATGCATTAGCGCTAAAACGAGCAATAAACTCTTCTAATTCTTTTTTCTTAGCTTCTGCTTTTTTATTCACCTCTTTTGCTTGTTGAAGCATCATTTGTGAATATTCATACCAAAAGTCGTAATTTCCTACATATAATTGAATTTTATGATAGTCAATATCTGCAATATGCGTACATACTTTATTTAAAAAATAACGGTCATGTGAAACAACTATGACTGTGTTTTCAAAATTCATTAAAAAGTTTTCTAGCCATGCGACTGATTTAATATCTAAATGGTTAGTCGGCTCATCTAATAATAAAATATCCGGATTACCAAATAAAGCTTGCGCTAATAAAACCTTTACTTTTATATTTCCATCAACTTCAGACATTTTAGCATAATGAAGTTCGCTAGGAACTCCTAAACCATTTAATAAAATCTCAGCATCACTTTCAGCATTCCACCCGTCCATTTCTAAAAAATCACTTTCAAGCTCTGCTAATTTAATTCCGTCTTCATCGTTAAAATCTTCTTTAGCATAAAGTATTTCCTTTTCAAGCATAATATCGTATAATCGCTTATTACCCATAATAACAGTTTTCACAACATCAAACTCATCATATTCAAAATGGTTTTGTTTTAATACAGATAAACGTTGTCCCGGAGTAATTATAACCTCTCCTTTATTTGGCTCAATTTCACCTGATAAAATTTTCAAAAATGTTGATTTACCTGCACCATTAGCACCGATAATTCCATAGCAATTACCTTCAGTAAACTTTACATTTACATTTTCAAATAACACTCGTCCTCCATAAGCAAGCGACACATTTTGTGTTGATATCATCATCGTACCTCCTTTATCACAATTATTTCCATTATGACATTTTTTTATGATGATTTCAATAAAAAAGGGCTAATATAAACATAATCTATAAAAATGATTCAATGTTTATCAGTCCTTGACATAAATCTTAGTATTTATAAAAGTAGGGTAATTCTTCCTTAATTTAATTAGAATACGTTATTAATATCCAAAATTTTTTCTTAATAATACGACACTAATACGCCCTTTTTTAGATTGACGACCTGTGACTACATAATGCGAACATATACGATCTTTAGAATGACAATTTTCACATTCACCAAAATTTGAGCATGGTGTTTCTTTATTCAAACGAATCGCATTAGCTGGTGCTGAAATCATACATACACGTTCTTTTGCTGATTCTAAATTTTTTACAATCTTATTCGCTCCCGCAACAACAATGACGTGTTTGGGTCCAAAAGTTAAAGCAGCCACTCGATTACCAGTCCCATCTACATTATACAATAAACCATCTTCAGTAATAGCGTTAGAACTTGTGATAAAATAATCTGCAAAAAATGCTTCTTTAAAAAGATCAAGCGTTTGTTCACGGGTTAACCCCTCTTGATAGCGATCTATAAATGAAATATCCATCGTTCTTAATAAATCAATAACTCCTGTTTCAAATAGAGTTTGACTACCACCAACAGCCACTTTTGAATTTTCTTCAACTATATTTTGAACCCATGCTAATAGCTCTTTTTCATCATTTAAGACAACTGTATTAAAATTATTTTTTTCAAGTGCACGTTTTGTTTTTTCAATTCTTAAATCGTTTAAAATCTCTAAATTTTTATCCATAATGTGCCTCCATTTTTTTATTTAAAGTTATTATAACACATTCAATTTTAGTTACAATGAGCTTTTAAAATGATAGCCTTTACAATTCTAAAAAAAGAAAAATGAGTGTTTCCACTCATTAATTTTGACTTGCTTTAATCATCAAATCACATATTTTATTTGAAAATTCAATTGGATCTTCAACTTCAAATCCTTCAATTAATAAAGCTTGATTATACAACAAATCAGCATATTCTTTAATATCTACTTCTTGAATTTTTTCTAATGCTTTAAAAATTGCATGGTTAGGATTAATTTCTAAAATTCTTCCTGCTTTCATTGGCATTTGATCTTGTCCTGGCATTTGTGATAACACTTTTTCCATTTCAAATGATAATCCTTCACCACTTACTAAACATACAGGGTGTGATTTTAAACGTGAAGAAATTTTAACTGCTTCAACTTTTCCATCTAGCGCTTCTTTTAAAGAAGTTAATAAATCTTTATGTTCTTCATTTTGTTCTTCAATTTTTTTCTTTTCTTCTTCGGTTTCTAAATCTAAATCACCTTGTGTAATATTTTTAAATGTTTTGTCTTTAAAAGTTCCCATCATTTGAATGACAAACTCATCAACATTATCTACCATATATAATAAATCAAACCCCTTATCTTTTAATAACTCAGTTTGTGGTAATTTTGAAACTTTATCAATAGATTCACCAGATACAAAATAAATATGTTTTTGATCTTCTTTCATGTTTGTTACATATTCATCTAAAGTGATTAATTTTTCTTCATTAGCTGAATAATACATTAATAAATCTTGTAATAAATCTTTTTTACTTCCATAAGATTGGTAAATACCATATTTTAATTGTAATCCAAAGTTTTTATAAAATCTTTCATACTTTTCACGTTCATTTTTAAGCATTGAAGATAATTCAGACTTAATTTTCTTTTCAATACGATTAGCAATCACTTTTAATTGACGATCATGTTGCAACATTTCTCTTGAAATATTTAATGATAAATCTTGAGAATCAACTAACCCTCTTACAAATCTAAAATGCTCTGGAATTAAATCAGTTGCTTTATCCATGATAAATACGCCACGGCTATAAAGTTGTAAACCTTTTTCATAATCTTGTGAATAGAAATTAAATGGTGTTTGTGAAGGAATAAATAATAATGCATCAAAAGAAACATTTCCTTCTACACTTGTGTGAATGACGTGTTCTGGATCACTGAAATCCATAAATTTATCTTTATAAAATTCAGCATATTCTTCTTCAGTAATGTCACTTTTATTACGTTTCCATAAAGGGATCATTGAATTAAGTGTTTTATTTTCAATAACATCTTCATATTCATCACTATCTTCTTTCTTTTTAGAAGTTGTCATATCCATTGTAATTGGATAATGCACATAATCAGAATATTTTTTAACTAAAGATTGAATTTTATATTCATCTAAATACTCATCATAATTTTCTTCATCTGTATTATCTTTTAAAAATAAAGTAATTGATGTTCCATGTTCTTTTTTAAAGGCTTGTGAAATTGAATATCCATTTTCAACATCACTACTCCAAATATAGCCATTTTCTTCACCATATTTTTTAGAAACAACTTCCACCTTTTTTGCAACCATAAACGCTGCGTAAAATCCAACACCAAATTGCCCGATAATATCAACATCACTATTACCACTTTCTTTTTTAGCCATTTCTTCTTTAAACGCTAATGAACCACTCTTTGCAATAGTTCCTAAATTTTCTTCCAATTCAGCTTCATTCATACCAATTCCATGGTCTACTAATGTGATAGTACGATTTGTCTTATTTAACTTAATTTCAATTTTTAAATCTTCTTTATTAATATCAGATAAATTTTCTGATAAAGCTTTATAATAAAGTTTATCAGATGCATCTGATGCATTTGAAATTAACTCTCTTAAAAAAATTTCTTTATGTGTATAGATAGAATTAATCATTAAATCCAACAAACGTTTTGATTCTGCTTTAAACTCTTTTTGACTCATATGATAACCTCATTTCTAGCACTCTATTACTTTAAGTGCTAAAAATAATATACCCCTTTTTATTATTTTTTGCAAGAGTTTTTATATTAAAATTTGAAAATAAACATATAAATAGTATAAAATAAAAACTAGAAAAGAGGGAGTTTATGAAAACAGCATTTGTATTATCTGGCGGTGGAAGTAAAGGAGCTTATGAAATTGGATTTTTAAAAGCGATGATGGAATTAAATATTCAACCTAATATTGTCACAGGAACCTCAATTGGTGCATTAAACGGTTGCTTAATCGCTCAACATGACGAACACATCGCCATTCAACTATGGGAAAATATGACTATGGATCAAATTATTAAAGATGGTATCCAATTCGATTTTTCTTTAGAATCACTAATTTCACAATCTAATTTAGTTATTCCTTTTTTTAAATCATATATTAATTACAAAGGAGCTAATATTACTCCTATGATTAGTTTAATTCATCGTCTAAGTAGTGAAGAAAAACTAATGAAATCATCAATTGACTTTGGTTTAGTAACAGTAGAATATCCAAGTTTAATCCCTATTGAAATAACTAAAAATGAAATTCCAAAAGGACAATTAGCTGATTATTTGATTGCCTCTGCATCTTGTTTTCCGGCATTTCCTATTCATCACTTCAACAATCATGGTTACATTGATGGCGGTTATTATGATAACCTTCCTATCGAACTGGCTTTTAAATTAGGTGCCCAAAAAATCATCGCTGTTGAAATGACACCAAAAAAATTCACCCATGTACATTATACTCATCGACCTAATATTAAATATATTAGTCCTCTTAACGATTTAGGCAATTTCCTTGACTTTGATGAAAAAACATTAAAAAAACGTATAACACTAGGATACCTTGATACAATGAAAGCTTTTAATCGCTATATTGGTTATAGTTATACATTTCATCCAATTACTACTACTGACACAACTAATAAGTTTTATTTAAATATTTTAAACTATGAAACAAAATTAAATAAACAATTCATCAAATCAAAAATTAAACTTTTTGACAGTCTTCCACTTACCCATCTATTACTCAACAAAACTAATAAATCAACTCTATCCATTGAAGATTACAGTATTATCGCATTAGAAATGTGCGCAAATTTATATAAAATTCCTGTTGATCAAATTTATAACTTTAACTCACTTAATCAAGTGATTATTAATTCTTTTGATTTAAGTTACGATCAATATCAAAAAGATTATGTTTTTAATCATTCTTCAATTAATAAAATTATAGAATTTTTAACTACACTTTCTTCAAAAGAACTCGTTTATTATATATATAACAAAATAAAAAACAACAAAATATTTGATTCAACTTGGTTAATTACAAACTTTTCAACAGAATGTATCATTGCAATGTATATTTATCACTTAAAACATTTTTAAAGTTATTCTTTATTTTCATTATCAAAAAATTTAATTATCTACAAATATAAACTTGTTATAATGGGTTTATAAATTTTAAATAAGGAGTTACTGATATGAAAATGTTAGCAAGTGATTTTGATGGAACTTTGTTTTTTAAAGATCAAGGAATCAAAAAAGAAGATATTAAAAAAATAAAAGAATTTCAAGCAAAAGGTCATCTGTTTGGAATGTCAACCGGCAGAGATTATCAAGGAATTATAAAAATTACAGATGAATATGGAATACATTTAGATTTTCTTGTTTTAGCAAGCGGTTCAAAATTGTATGATAATAAACACCAACTTATTATGAATAAACCGTTAGATAAAAAAATCATTACCGATATTTTTAAAGCAACACAACTTCCACAAGAATATATGCTTTTTGGTGAAAAACAAATCTATCTTATCCACCCTAAACAATATGTTAATAGTGGTAAAGAAGTGAAAGATCCAAGCGAAATAGATGAAGACAATTACGCTTTTTTAGCAATTCATTTTAATGAAGGCGAAGAAAAACAAGCCCAAGCAACTACAGATTTTATTAATACTCATTTTAAAAATCAAGTAGTTGCTTATCGTAACACTATTAATGTTGATATTACCCGTAGCGGGTGTTCAAAAGGATTAGGCGTATTAAAAATGGCTGAATATTTAAATATTCCAAAAGAAGATATTTATGTCATCGGTGATTCAATGAATGATATTCCAATGTTTGATATTACTAATCAGGCATATTCTTTTTACAATATTGAAGAAGAACTAAAACCTCATGTAAATTATTTTATAAACAGTGTTGCAGAATGTATTGATCATATTTTAAACGAATAATTTTGAAGTAAAAGCATACAAATAAAAATATAATTTCATTGAATAATTGATACAATTAAAATAACATTTAACCAAATAATTTGGATTCTTTATTACTTTTAGGTAATCATTTTAAAATACATTTCATATACTATTAGTAAATTGAATAACATTTAAAATGACCTATTTTTAAGTAAGAAACATCATTTGACTTTCCACTAAATTATTTAAATAGCTAAAATAGAAAGAGGATTCAACTTAGATTCTCTTTTTATACTTTAAAATCAAATTATAAAATAATTCTAAAGTTTAAATAATCATCATTTGAAAGTTTTTTACTATACAAAATGTACTCCACAAATATTTAAAACAATCTGTTAAACATACAAATATATGTAAATTTAAATCATCTAAAAAAGCTATATTAATTTAAACTAATTCAATTGATTAGTTTATTTTTATTATTTGTAAAAACTTAAGCATCACTACAAATTGTGATATACTAAAATTCAAAAGGAGGATCATTACAATATGGAACATTTAAAATTAAAACCTTTCCCAAAAGATTTTTTATGGGGAGCCAGTACATCTGCTTATCAAGTAGAGGGTGCTTATAACGAAGATGGAAAAGGCCTTTCTACCCAAGATGTTATGTCTATTCCCGAAGGAACAACTGATTTCAAAGTAGCAAGTGATCATTATCACCGCTATAAAGAAGATATTGCATTACTTGCTGAAATGGGATTTAAAGAATATCGTTTTTCAATTGCTTGGCCTAGAATTATCCCAGATGGTGATGGAGAAGTGAATCCAAAAGGAATTGAATTCTATGATAATTTAATAAATGAATTATTAAAATACAACATTACACCTGTGGTAACTTTATACCATTTTGATTTACCACAAGCATTAGAAGAAAAATATGGTGGTTGGAAGTCAAGACAATGTATTGCTGATTTTGAAAGATATACTCGAGTATGTTTTGAAAACTTTGGTGATCGTGTAAAATATTGGTTATCAATTAATGAACAAAATATGATGATTATTTACTCTGCTGCTAAAGAAGAACAAAAAGTAAAATATCAAATGAATCATCATATGTTAATTGCACAAGCAAAATCTATGATAGCTTGTCATGAATTAGTACCTGATGGAAAAATTGCACCAGCACCAAATATTACTTGTGTCTATCCAGCTACGTCTTCACCAGCTGATTACTTAGCTGCAATGGACTATGATCAACTTAGAAACCGTAATTATTTAGATGTTGCGGTATTTGGAGAATATCCAGAAGCATTCTTTGAATATTTAACTCAACGTGGTTGGGCTCCAGAATTTGAAGAAGGCGATAAAAAAATTCTTAAATCTGCAAAACCTGATTTTATCGCATTTAACTATTATGGTGGTTCAACTGTTAAATCAATCTCTAATGCAGAAGGGAACGCTATTAAAGAAAGCGCTAAAAATAGTGCCTCTGAATTTATGGTTGGTTTAATGACAGAACCTGGTATTGCTCAAAGTGTGAAAAATCCTTTACAACAAGAAACAAGTTGGGGAATGGGAATTGATCCAATTGGATTAAGAGCAACCTTACGTGAATTATGGGAAAGATATCGTTTACCTTTACTAATTACAGAAAACGGTTGTGGAGTGAGTGATAAACTTGAAGAAGATGGTTCTGTCCATGACGATTATCGTATTGATTATTTAAGACAGCATATTAAAGCGTGTCAAGAAGCAATTACGGATGGAGTAAATTTAATTGGCTACTCACCATGGTCTGCAATTGATTTAATTTCAACACATCAAGGTTGTACTAAACGCTATGGCTTCATTTATGTTAACCGCGATGAATTTGATTTAAAAGATTTAGCACGTTATAAAAAAGATTCTTTCTATTGGTATAAAAAAGTAATCGCTTCTAACGGTCAAGATTTAGATTAAGCAAAAGACTAATTTTTGCATAATAGTGCAAAGATTAGTTTTTTTTTAATTTCTATTATATTTTATTTATAAATAAAAAAGGTATTAGACATAGATCTAATACCGAATTTAATGTAAGTTTAACTTTTATCCGAAATATCTTTTTAATAAACCTTCGAATGCTTTACCATGGCGAGCTTCATCTCTAGCCATTTCATGAACTGTATCATGAATTGCATCTAAATTAGCTTCTTTCGCACGTTTTGCTAAATCAACTTTACCTGCAGTTGCGCCATTTTCAGCTGCTACACGTAATTCAAGATTTTTCTTAGTTGAATCAGTAACTACTTCACCTAATAATTCAGCGAATTTAGCTGCATGTTCTGCTTCTTCCCATGCTGCTTTTTCATAATATAATCCTACTTCAGGGTAACCTTCTCTATGAGCTACTCTTGCCATTGCTAAATACATACCTACTTCTGAACATTCACCTTCAAAATTAGCTCTTAAATCATTAATAATATCTTCAGAAACTCCTTTAGCTACACCAATTACGTGTTCTGCAGCCCAAGTCATTTCTCCTTCTTGTTTAGTAAATTTATCAGCTCCTACTTTACATACAGGACATTGTTCTGGTGCACTATCACCTTCATGAACATATCCACAAACTGAACATACAAATTTTGCCATATAAATTTCCTCCTTATTTATTTATTAGTAATCATTACTACTTATTACATAAATAAGTATAACACTTATTTTAAAAAAGTAAAGTGTAAATTACAATTTTTTTAAAAATTCATCATATTTTTCTTCATTAAATCCGATTACAATACGATCACCATTAATTAAAAGTGGTCTTTTAATTAACATTCCATTTTCACTAAGCATTTTTGCAGCTTCTTCTAAGGTTAAATTATTAACAACATCTTTTAAATTGTTTTGCTTATAAACATTACCAGATGTATTAAAAAACTTTTTAATAGGCAAACCACTCATTTGGATCCATTGAATTAATTCATCATATGATGGTGTTTTTTCTATAATATGACGACTAAAAAACTCTGCTCCTGAATTTTCAAGATATTTTTTTGCCTTTTTACATGTTGTACACTTAGGATATTGTATAAAAATCATTATGTTTCCTCCCTTATTTAATAATATAAATTTCCTTTTTTTCTTGCAAGTATTGCTCTGTTTTTAAATAAGATGCATTAATTTTTTCAAATAGATGTTTAGAAATGTGTTGATCCATATCACAGGTTAAATAAATTGGTGAATGTTTTGAATTTTTTAAGATTTGTACTCCCTTTTTTAAGATTTGTAAGCCATACCCCTGATTACGAAATATAGGACTTACAGCAAAACCAATATTTCCTGCATATTTTCTATTAAATTCATTATTAGCAGTGCGAATTTCTAAATACCCAATAATTTTAGTAGAATGGTATACTAAATAATAATTCATTGGATTTGACTTATTTTTTTCTAAAATATCAATTAATTTTAAAAAATTTTTAAATGGTAAATGTTCTTCATTCATTATAATAGATTGATGTGATTCAATTGATAACCATTCGTTTACAAATTTTTCATAATCAATTTTATTTTTGATATTAATTTTTTTCAAAATTATCATAATGCCTCCACACTCATAATAATATTCAATTAATCAATTAATCAACTATCTAATATAAATTATTATTTAGTGGATTATATAATAATTGAAGATATTGGCTATTTCTTATTTTTCATAAAAATTATATAATTAATCAAGCAAATTAATTATATATAAGATTAATTTTAAAAGCAATTTAAAGATTGTAAATTTTAAATCTATCATAAAAGTCTCAATCATATAGAAATTGAGACTTTTAATATAATTAACAGAATATGAAAATAATAAATTATTATACTTTTTTAAATTGATCAACATCAATAACAAAAATTGTAGCTCCACCAACAACTACATCAATCATAGTTGCCATAGTCACTTCAGGTAAAGCTAAAGAGTTCATTGTAGGCATTTTTTCAACACGTTGCTTAGCCTCAGATTTAATCAACTCAATAATTTCATCAACTTTTTCTGCATTTGTACCAACTAATAAAGTCACATTACCTTTACTTAGAAACCCCCCAGTTGAAGCCAATTTAGTTACATAATGACCTGCTTTATTTAATGTAGAAGCAACAGAACTACTATCATCTTTATTAACTATTGCTATTACTAATTTCATAAATATTTCCCCTTTCGTTAATTATATTATACACAAAATTCAAAAAATAGTATATAAAAATGATCATAAAAGGAATAAAAAAAGGTATCCATAAGGATACCAATCGCCTGGCAACTTGCTATTTTCGCACTTGCGCACTATCTTCGCCG